>JAZSRE010000076.1:0-4333 GCA_045538345.1 Clostridia bacterium | reverse complement strand
TTGCCTCTCTACCTTGTCTCCCTAAGCCCGCTTGGCCTCCGACTTTGTCTTATCTAACTGGGACATTCTGCCACCGATACTTGGTGTCTTTTCCACGATATCTACTTCATAACCTGCATCTGCAATATCAAGTGCAGTCTGTATACCTGCAATACCACCACCGATAACAAGAGCTCTCTTTGTAACCGGTGATTCACCCGGTGTAAGCGGTGTATTAAGGTTAACCTTAGCAATAGCCGCCTTACCAAGAATAATAGCTTTTTCTGTTCCTGTAGGAATATCTTTATGTACCCAAGAACACTGTTCTCTTATGTTGGCAATTTCAACCATATAAGGATTTATGCCTGCAGCAGCCGCAGTTTTTCTGAATGTTGCTTCATGCATACGTGGTGAACAAGAACAAACTACAATACCTGTAAGGTTATGTTCTTTTACCGCATCCTTAATCATATCCTGTCCTGCCTGAGAACACATATACTGATAATTGGTGGAAAAGACGACACCGGGTTCGTTTTTCAAGGCATCAGATACTGCCTGTACATCAACTGTACCTGCAATATTACTACCGCACCAACATACAAAAACACCAACTCTTTGCATTTGTCTTTTCCTCCTTTACTTACTATATTTTCTAAATGCACTTACCAAAAGCTGCTGCGGAACATCTTCATCAAGAAGAGCCGGAACATCATTTGCAGTCATTCTGTTTTCCCCTTGTTTTCTTACAACTGAAAGACGAACTGCTTCCACTAATTTAGCAGGTTCAACACCTCTTGGGCATCTGTCTATGCAAGCAAAACAAGACAAACATTTGTATAATGATTCTGAATTTATAAGCGGTTCAATATCTCCATTTTCAACCATACTTACAAACTGATGTGGATGATATTCCATTTCATCATATGCAGGGCAAGTTGCAGAGCATTTACCACATTTCATACATTTCTTTGGATTTACTCCGCTTTCGCGAATTAAATCATCTCGAAGATACTTATTATTTTCCATTTGTATCCTCCTTTACTCCAAGTGCTTCAGCTAAAAGCTCGGTAAAATATACAACCGGAATATCTGCACCGTTTTTCACGAGATTATATTTGCAAAGAGGACAAGCTGTAATAATCATTTCAGCCCCCTGAGCCTTTGCATTGTTAACTACTGCATTGCTTTTATTTTTAGCAAGTTCGGGGCTTTCAACACTTACATATCCACCGCAACATTCGTTACGCATTGCATATATAACAGGTTCAGCACCTAACGCTTTTATAAAGCTTTCCATAATACTAGGATTTTCAGGGTCATCCATCTTCATAACACCATTGGGTCTTAGAAGCAAACAACCATAATATGCAGCAATTTTTTTGCCGGAAAGAGGGTTTACAACCTTTTCCTTTAGTGTATCAAAACCAACCAAATCGCGAAGCATTTCAAGATAATGGTACACTTCAGCTTCCCCGTAATATCCAACCTCTTCTGCCATATAACGGTTTGCTTTATCAGCAAAATCCTTATCATTTTGCATTGTATAATTTGTTTGTTTTATAACATTATGACAAGCTGAGCATACTGTTACAAGAGGCTGTTCCTTTAAAAAAGCCTCTTTAAGAGCACGAACAGAGGAAAGCTTTGTTGCAACCTAAATTTTTGCAGTTGTAAAAACACCGCCACGGCATTGCCAGTTTTCAATTTCTTCAAGAGTAACTCCTAAAGCCTCAGCTGACTTATATGCATACAAATCAAGATCCTTGGCTTTATTTTTCAGAGTACATCCCGGAAAATAACTAACCTTCATTTTTTTACCTCCAGATTAAGCATAAAATTATGCTCTAAACTTAAACCATTTCTTCCGGATGGAATACTTCATCAAACTTTTCAGCAGTCAAGAATCCAAGTTCAACACAAGCTTCCTTAAGTGATATATTGTCTTTAAATGCCTTTTTAGCAGTTTTAGCTGCATTTTCATAACCGATATACGGATTAAGAGCAGTAACAAGCATCAATGAATTGTGCAAGTTATGGTGCATTTTTTCTTTGTTAGCTTTAATACCAACTGCACAGTTTTTGTTAAATGAAACAATAGCTTCAGCCATAAGTCTTGCTGACTGCAAGAAATTGTATATACATACAGGCATAAATACGTTAAGTTCGAAGTTACCTTGTGATGCAGCCATACCAACCGCAACGTCATTACCCATTACCTGAACAGCAACCATTGTTACAGCTTCACACTGTGTTGGGTTAACCTTACCCGGCATAATTGATGAACCAGGTTCGTTTTCAGGAATAAAGATTTCGCCAAGACCGTCTCTTGGACCTGATGCAAGCCAACGAACGTCGTTTGCAATCTTCATCATATCTGCAGCAAGAGCTTTAATTGCGCCATGTGCAAAAACAAGTTCATCCTTTGATGTAAGCGCATGGAATTTATTTGATGCAGTTACAAAAGGCTTCTTTGTAATGTTGCCGATTTCTGCAGCAACAGTTTCAGAGAAAGAAGCAGGTGCATTAAGACCTGTTCCAACAGCTGTGCCACCAAGAGCAAGTTCGTACAAAGGTTCAATAGAACGCTTTATAAGTTCAATATCCTTTTCAAGGCTTGAACGCCATCCGCTTATTTCCTGAGTAAATGTGATAGGAGTCGCATCCTGAAGATGAGTTCTACCACTCTTTACAATACCTTCATTTTCTTTTTCAAGTCTTTTGAAAGTATCAACTAATTCCTGCACTGCCGGAATAAGTTTATCTTCCAAAATAAGTACTGCAGCAATATGCATAGCAGTCGGGAATGTGTCATTTGAAGACTGACTCATATTAACATCATCATTTGGATGCAACAATTTTGTATCCAAAATCTGATTACCCCTGTTTGCAATAACTTCGTTGGCGTTCATGTTAGACTGTGTGCCTGAGCCTGTCTGCCATACAACTAGAGGGAAGTTATCGTTAAGCTTTCCTTCCATAATTTCATCGCAAGCAGTTTTTATAGCACCAAGCTTTTCAGCTGTCATTTTTTCAGGACGCAAAGCATTGTTTGTAATAGCTGCGGCTTTTTTCAATACACCAAATGCGTGTATAATTTCTGCAGGCATTGTTTCAATACCTACACCAATCTCAAAATTTTCATGACTTCTTTGTGTCTGGGCAGCCCATAGCTTGTCAGCAGGAACTTTTACTTCACCCATTGAATCGTGTTCAATACGATATTCCATTTTCTACATCCCTTTCTATACTTTATATAATTATATATTTAGACTCTTTATAAGGTCTTTTAAAACATTTGCGCTGTTGTGAAGAGCTTTAATTTCTTCATCATTAAGAGGAAGCATAATTTTGCTATGTGCCCCCTTACTTCCTACTACACTCAAAAGGCTTAGGCACACATCATCAATGCCATATTCACCATTTAACATTGTAGATACTGTAAGAGTTGTATCAATACCACTTAAAATACATTTGCAAATGTGGCAAACAGAAATTGAAACTGCGTAGAATGTTGCACCCTTGCGCTGAATAATTCTTGCGCCTGATTTACGCATATAATCTTCTACTTCACTCAATACAAATTCAGGATATGCATCCTTAGTTAGAATAGCATCCTTAAAATTTTCAACCGGTACATTTGAAATATTTGCAAGTGACCATGGAACAAAAGAACTGTCACCATGTTCACCAAGAACATATGCATGAACATTTTTTTGATTTATTGAATAGTATTCTGCTATACGAGCACGCAATCTTGCAGTATCCAAAATAGTACCTGAACCTATAACTCTTTCCTGCGGAAGACCTGTATGCTTTAAAAATACATATGTTAAAATGTCAACCGGGTTACTTACTATAACATATTTAGCCTCTGGTGCAACAGGAACAATTTTATCTGCAATACTCTTTATAATATCAACATTTGTCTGTGCAAGGTCCAGTCTTGTCTGACCAGGTTTTCTCGCCATACCTGAAGTAATTACAACAATATCTGAATCCTTTGCATCAGAATATGTTCCCGCATAAATATTTGCAGGACTACAGAATGGAATGCCCTGTCTTATATCAAGAGCTTCTCCAAGAGATTTTTCTTCATTAACGTCAATCATTACAATTTCTGACGCTATTCCCATAACAGTAAGAGTGTATGCTATTGTTGAACCTACATTACCCGAACCTATTACTGTAATTTTATTCATTACTTATACTCATCCTTTCAAATTTATATTTATTACTATTTTAATATGGATATTGCATCTGAAATAGTCTTTTCAAGTGCTTCTCTTCCATATTTATCTACTTCTGCTTTGTTCTTTTCTCCGTGAGTTAAGCATCCTGCACCGCCGATACAACC
>JAZSRE010000015.1:0-8313 GCA_045538345.1 Clostridia bacterium | reverse complement strand
AAGTGTTGTAAATCTGCCTGCACCTTTTCTGGTCTTTGTATATACCGCTTTTGGTTCTACAATTTTCTGACCACCCTTTGGTGAGTACAATCTGTCAATATACTGAACTTCATCAATTTCATTATATTCTATAGGAACAACCATTACATTAACATCATCAAAATTACTGTGCAAAACAAGTTTTTCATCATGTTCAGGCAATCCGCCTGCGGCAAAATGCCAATGCTGAGCAAACAAGTTTTGGTCATTAGGATCCTTAGGCAAAGCATAGTCGGAAACAATCCAGAATCCCTGATTCTTTAAGAATGTAACACTTCGCTGTGATAATTTTGTAGTTGAAAAACCATCACAAGCATATTCAATAAAATCATAGAATTTATTTGATTCAAAATCCTTTTCCCACGTGGTATTAGCAGCAAGTGATGTACGGGCTGCAACGCCGTCATTTAAAAAGTCATAATTATCATTTACAGTTACAACGTTGTGCTGTACCTGTGAAGCGTTGTATACAGGAATATCACCAATCTGGTCAGAACCATAACCCTGGTCAGAAAGCAAATACTTACCATACGCCCAAAGTGTAATTGAAAGTGCATCCGTATGACCATGAGATTGTCTTGAATCACTTGTGTTTATAAAAGACATTGCAAGTGAATTTTTGGAATCCCAGCTTGTTCTCATATATGTTCTTAAAGTCAAAGGATAGCGAGTTGTTGGATTTTCAGGCATTTTTCCGTTTCTTCCATTTGTAATAATATACAAAAGTTCCTCATCACCCTCAAACAGGTAATTATACCATGTTCTGAACATACCTACTCTGTTAGTACCAATTTCACCTGTATCGGCAATATTAAAACCATGCCATAATGGTGCACCTATTGCACAGTAAACGCCATTTTTAACAATGTCATAAATAACCTGGTTAAGACCATCACCAAATGGGCTTTCATGTTCGGTAGTAGTATATATGCCAAGCGGTTCTTCAAAAGTACCCAAAATTGTAGCAATATAGTCCTGAGACATTTCTACACAATGACCGTCATCCAATGTATATTTTCCAAATAGTCTGTCATGCTCTTCACGAATTCTGCGAAGCCAAAAATCATGTGTTGCAAATTCAGGGAAATAGGCACATAGCCTGTAAGCAGCACCGGTTGCATACGTTGCCCAGTTATTACTTGATACACCAAAGTAATCATTAACCTGCCAGTTGTTAAGTGTCCATGCAAACTTTAACAGCGCAGTAAATACTTCATCAGACATGTATTCACTATCTATTAAAGCCAGAATTGTGTAACACAAATTATTCAGATATCGGGATACGTCCAGAGCATTCATAACCTCAGGTTCAAAACCGATTGAATTTATAAGTGCCATACACTGACGAATATCTGTATATGCGAAACGTTCATCTCCTGAAGCCGCATATGAAGATGTAAGTCTGTTCTGCTGAAAATAACGATGGAAGTCACAAACCTTACCTTTAATATTGGTATTGTTGCTACTTATATAATCCCATGCATTTTCATCATTACATGAAAAAAAGAATTTATCTGTAAAGAAGTCAGATGCCCATGTAAAGGTATCTTCATCCCATGCTGAAGCACGATACCAAATTGCCCATAAAAGCTTGTCTCTGGCTTCACCTGAATATGGGTTGCCTTCTTCATCTGCAAATCGTTCCCTTGTTTCATCAGTAATTACAGAACGGCCTGTAAGAATAACTTTTGCATATGTAATTTTATCTGTGCTTTTAATATCACTGATATCAAAACATACAAAGGAACGTTTTGTATCTTCATCACAAGTACCGCGAACATCTCCGCAGTCATCATAATAACCGTGTTCCTGTACCTCTATAATTTCGTCATAACCATAGTTAACTTTACGTTCTGTCCCCGCAACAACCATTGCGTCCTTGTTTGCAACTCTTTCTGTAACAAGACCGTTTACAATCATTCTAAGTACGGGTCTTACAGAAGGGTCAGCTGCATCTTTTGAATAATACTGACCTGTTGTCCAGAATTTATCACCAGATGCAAGCATAAGGTTAAATTCCTGGAAAGCTAAAGCTCGTGCAGTATCAACTTCATCCAACACATTAAGTTCCACCTTACCAAATTCATTGGCAGGCAAATTAAAACCACGGATTGCTGTCATGGAAATCATAGAATATGCATAAATATTTCTTGACAATGCATCAAGATGGTCCATACCCTTAGAGTTTACAGCTGAAGGCTTTTTACCAATCTTCCATGCATTTGTTTTATAATATTCTTTCAATTCTCTTTTTGCAGCATCATAGTTACCTTTTTTTACTGCTTCCTGAACCAATTCCATTCCCGGATAAGCATCGTAACTAAAATACGGCTCCATAGTCCATCTGTTTGTATAAACATCCCACTTACCAAAAAATTCCTCATCAGTAATATCCTGTGGGTCACCGTATATAGGATAACCAAAATAGTCGTGGTTACCATTTTCATCAACTGGTGGCTGATAATAATATACAGGGTCATCAGTTGGCTGATAAATTTCCCTGTTTCCTGCAGGGTTGCCATTTACATCTACACCCATACGGGCATAAGCTGTTTGAGTATTCATTACAGTTATGCTTCCTGCAATTGAAAGCATCATTGTTATAGTTAAAAGTATACTTAATACTCTTTTCATAGATAATCTCCTTTCTAAACGAAATATATAGGAAGAGTGAATATATGCAAGATTCCTTAATGATCAATTAGGGGGAGATTCAATAAAGAACCTCACAATATATTCACTTTTTCCGCACTACAAACTCTTTGTTAGTTTAATTTATTTTGCCAAAAGTTCCAACAAAGTTGCTATTACTGTAGCTGCTTCCGCTCTTGTAAGATTATCTTTTGGATTATAATTGTTATTGTAACCCTGAATTAGGCCAATTGCCTTCATATTTGCAACTGCATCTTTTGCATAAGAAGCAACATTTTCTGCATCTGCAAAAGGTTCAACTTCAGCTTTTTCAATTTCAATTTCCTTGTATGCAAGTACTCTTTCAATAAGTACTGCCATATCCTGTCTTGAAATATTTGAGCCTACGCCAAATTTGCCATCGCCAATTCCGTTTACAATACCATTTGATACAGCTGTTGCAACATAAGCTTCATACCATGCACCATTTGAAACGTCAGTAAATGAATGTTCAACTTTTGTTACTTCAACATCAATAGCTTCAAGTATCATCTTAACAAACTGTTCTCTTGTTACTTTATCAGATGGGTTAAATTTACCAGTACCATCACCTGAGATAACACCTTTTTCTGTAAGTGTAGTAACTGCATTAAAGTACCAGTCTGCCTCCTTAACATCGCTATATGTTGCATCACCTGTTGATGGAGTTGTTCCTTCAGGTTTTGTTTCATCACCATAAACAGTATCAGTTGTGCTTTCACCAATTACAGGAACATTACCTGCACCAGCTGATGGAAGGCTAGTACCTCCGCCACCGCCGGCACCTGCACCGCCAGAACCTGAACCTCCTGTTGATTTGCCTTCAACATAAACAGGGAATTCTCTGCTAAGTTCTTTACCGTCTACTGTTGTCTTAACTGTAAGTGTAACTGTTGTAGCAGATGATGGTTTAGTAATTTTACCATCCTTTGTAATTATGCTTTCATTTGATGATGTCCATGTAAATTTAGTTCCATTTGCGCCTACAGTTGGCAAGCTGATGCTTGTGCCCGTTGGTGCAGAATCTACATTAATTACACTGATATCATATTCAGCAAGTTCATAGTCTGTACCATTAAAGTACAATTTAAGTTCTGAAATATAAACCTTGCTTGCAGATGATTTTCCAATTACAAGTTTAACATATGATGCACTTGTATTTTCAAATCTAATAAGGTCGGAACGTTTACCTGACATATTTCCGGTCTTTGCCAAGGTCCATTTATCTCCGTCATTTGAAGTATAAATTTCAAAACCTTCCATATCTGCAGCCTTCTGCAAAATGTACATTGCATTAAATAGTTTTTCTTCACCAAGGTTAAATACCATTTCAAAGTTTTTAATATCTGTATCTACAGCTTTGAAGTTTGTTAAAGGATCACCGTCAGTTGAATAAGACTGATGATATTCAGGGTCCTTATAATCAACCTTAGGTTCAACCTTGAAGATTAAGTTTTTATCTTCCGCACAATCAACAGCTATGTTGAAAGTCTTTTCAATATAAACATTTGCATTTTCATTATCTTCAATCTTGAATGTAAGACCTACATATCTCATTGCAGCAGGTACAGTAACCTTACCGTCATTTGAAAGAATTGAAGTATCTTTAGATGTCCATGTTATAGTTGCATCTGTAAGTGCATTTGAAGGTAGTGTAATACCTGTACGGTCTGCATAACCAAGGTTTGCATCCTCGAAATAATCAAAGTTATCAATGTTAGCCTGCAAAATACCGAACTTATTCATCTTAAGTGCAATTTCACCTACTGAAACGCCAGATTCAACCTTTGAAATGTAGTTTGCTTTGAATTTCATATCAGCATAGTCTACAACAAGCTTGTCGTTAACAAAAATTGCAATCTTGTCAACATCAGGCATAGCTATAATGCTAATATTTGCATTGTTATGAGTATACTTAACAAAGTCTGAACCAATATAGTCAAAGTAGAAGCCATCTGCTTCAGCTATAAATGATACAAGAACATTTTCCCTGTCATCAATAATACTCAACTTACCTTTATTACCCTTTGTATAAGTAAAGCTTGTTACAACATCACCTGAAATCAACATATTTGATACTTCATCTGTTGAATAAACTACCTTTTTAACATGTGTTGCAACAGTTTCATAATCTGTGCGAGGTGATACAGTTAGAATATAATTTTTAACTGCATCATTTCTCTTTGCAGTAATTGTAACAGTTGTAGGTTTCAAAACATTTTTAACAACACCATTATTTGTAATTACTGACTCATCAGATGATGTCCATACAACGCCATCAACCTGAGGTAATGCAAGATTATATCTGATATCATCGTAATTCTGGTTTGTAATTCTTCCAATGCCGTTAATTAAGAAGTTATCTGTTTCTACTCCTGTTTCTGCCTTACGTACATTAAGTTTAAATGCCTTTCTTACAGTATATGGATACTGTGCATTAGCATCATAAATTTCAGCATACAAATAAACTGTTCTGTCAACTGAATCGTGGTATACCACACCTGAATCAACATCAATCTGGTTGCTTGAAGATGTCCAGTTAATCTTATATCCATCTACTGAACCAGGAAGCTTGTTAATTGTACCTGAAACTGAGTCAGGGTTAGATGTAATAGCATTAACTGTAAGGTTGTTTGAAGCATTTATTAAAGCATTAAGATTAGCTGAAGTTCCTCCAATAAGCTTTGTTACCTTTATGCCCTTAACCAATACATAGTTACCTGCATTGTTGTTTGTATCAATTTCTACCTTAACAGAATTAATTCTTGATTCATCACCCATTAATGTTGAATAACTCAAGCATTCAGTATAGCGTACACCGTCAATATACACGCATACTTCTTTTCTGTTATTATCTACTCTCAAAGTAATCTTTGATGAATCTTCAACAGGCAAGTCAATTGTTGCAACTGCTGTGCCTGACTTCTGGTAAGAGAACTTAGTTCCCTTGTTGTTTATTTTGATTACACCAAAATCATTGAATACATAATCATTTCTGTAACCAACTGCAATGTTCATTGGAAGTGATGAATCAGTATATGCTGAATAATCAATTTCAACATCATATACACCTAACTGATCTTTAACTTCTGTTACAGTATAGTCTGTAGAATCAACTTCACTGTAAATGTCATAGAAAGCAAAGTATTTCTTTGTTTCATAGAACATATCAGGATCAACAGCAGCAGTTACTTTTTCAACCTTAAAGCCATTTTCATTTGCAGAAGTATTACCAATAAGTGTATCTTCTACATTTATAACCTTCCAGTTTGAAAGATCTTCATTTGACTTAAATGTTTCTTCAGCAATTACCTTATCTTCTGTTTCAATACCTTTTACAGTTAGCTTGTAAACCTTTGCTATTGCGTAGTTACCGCTTGACATTGTTGCAGTAACTTCAACTTCAGTATCTTCATACCAAGGTGTAATTTCACCTGTCAAAGATGATAGAATTGCTTCATTTGAAGATGACCATACAACGCCGGATATTTTAGGAAGAGCTGCCATACCCTTAGCGTCAAATGGATCTGCAACTGTATCAGGAAGCTTTTCAGCAATTTCCTTTAGTTTTATAAATTCTCTTGCTTCATCATAATAATCATACTTTGTTACTTTGATTCTCTTAACCTTAAAGTAGTTGCCAGGCTGACATGATGGCATTAAAGTTACGTTAAACGCATTTATAAAGCCAATACTGTCACACTTACCGTATGATATATTATTAAAACCGCCAATTGCTAATGTTGCAGTATTTTCAATTGTGTTAACACGAATCTTAATAGTGTTGTTATCACAAACATCTCCATTCTTTTTCAAAGCATAAGTTGTAAATGTACCTGTTCTGTCTGATGCATCTTCTGCCTTATCATTAAATGTGTTAGTTGCCACAGACAAATTGTTAAATGACTTAATTGAGTAGTAGTCAATACGGTTATAAAGTGCAGGTGTAAACTGAGATGTAAATTTACCTGTGTTGATTCGACCGTAAGTTTCTTCTACCTCTGTACCGTCTTCTGTATACCATTTAGGGCTTATCTTAGAATCAAACTCAACTTCGATTTCATAATCGCCCACAAAGTTTAGGTTATAAAGCTGAGATCTGTTAGCCTCATCTGTGTAACCTTCCATAGGATATCTGATTACGGCGTTAACAAAATCTTTGAACAATCTTGACTTTATGTCAGACTTAACAAATCTTGTAACAAAACCGCCATCATAGAATGTTTCGTAACTGTCATTTCCTGTATCTACAAATCTTACAGTATCACTCTTTGCTGAAGTGTATTTTGTAAGATCTTCATCAACCACAACTTTAATTGCATATTCCCATGTAGCATATACCGAAACAGGTCCTGTTACAATAGTTTTTGCATCAAAAGTTGTACCATCTGCCTTTTTCCAGCCCTTAAACTTATATTCATCCTTTTTAGGAACCGGAACTACACCATAAGCTGTGTCGTAGAATCCTGTACCTTCCTGGAAAAGTTCTGTCATATCTTCATCCATATAGAACTTAACTGTTACAGGGTTAGGATTAAACTTAGCTTCCAATGTAATATCAGAATATACAAGTGTACTTACCTTATATTCCTTGCCGTTAAGTGTCCAGTAAGCAAATGTATAATTGTCCTTTGAAGGATTCTTAGGCAAAGCCACTGTATAACCTTCTACTACACTTTCAGTATGAACAGCAACGCCGTCAACCATAAATGTAACCTTATATGTTGAAGTTGCACTGTCAACATATTTAGCATTAATAACCATATCCGGTCCGCTAATAAGTGTACCTGCACCAAATGATTTGTCAGAATCACCTATTACCCAACCTATTGCTCTGTAACCTGCTTTTTCAGGAATTTCAGGGATTTCACCGGTTACTTCATCGTTATATTTACCTGTCAAGGTAGCAACTGTTTTGCCATCTGCTTTGAAAATAACGTTATATGTTTTTGCTTCATATTTAGCATACAATGAAAGGTGATCATTAACAGGCTTGTTAAAGTCGTATGGTGTTGATGCCCCTTCTTCATACCAACCTATAAAGTCATAATGGTTAACTGCAGGGGCACTGATTTCAGGTGCCTTGTCTCCTGATACAATTTCTCTTTCATCAATTATGCCACCCTGCATATTGTAATACTTAACTGTATTATCAGAAACTGCAAGATTCAACTTGTACTTCTTCATATAAGTTGCAGCACCATTTGTGAATGTAGCTGTAATAACTGCAACTTTTGCTTCAGAATTTGAAGGATAAAGTGTAACCTTGTTACCACTTATTGTTGCAACCTTTTCATCAGCAGACGCCCATGTTACTCCACCCATTAAAGGCAAAGTTACAGTTGTTTCTGTTACATTGTTTACATCTACAACATCCAAAGTTTCAGGCAAGCTTTCAAATATTGCAGGTGCTTCATGTGAAATTTGTGAAACCTTGAATTTTTTGATTTTCAAGTAAGAACCTTCATCAACACGAGAAAGAGCAAAGAATCTTATATCTTTAATTGCTCTCTTTTCTTTTAGTGCTCCATTTTCTGCTCCAAGAAGTTGATCATTTAAATATGTAGATAAAGTTCCGTTAACAGTATCAATTACATATTTTAT
>JAZSRE010000087.1:0-2883 GCA_045538345.1 Clostridia bacterium | reverse complement strand
AAAGCATATTGAAAAGTGTGTAAAATCTCTGCTTGAACAGGATTACCCTGCGGAAAATATGGAATGTGTTTTCGCAGACGGTATGTCAACAGACCGCACTGTGGAAATTTTAAATGGATATGCGGAAAAATATCCCGACTTTATAAAGGTTGTAAATAATCCGCATAGGGTTGTTACATATGCGGTTAATATTGCTATAGCAAATTCAGTTGGTAAATATATAGTTCGTCTTGATGCACATTCAGATTATGCAAAGGATTATATTTCAAAATGTGTTTATCACCTGAAAAATACCGATGCGGACAATGTCGGCGGTGTGGCAGAAACAAAAGCTTTCGGTTTTGTAGGTAACGCCATTGCAAAAATGCTTTCGTCAAAATTCGGTGTTGGTAATTCACAGTTTCGAACTGCAGGTGAAGATGGTTATGTGGATACTGTACCCTTTGGGGCTTTCCGTCGTGAAGTTTTTGAAAAACTTGGCTTGTTTGACGAAAGGCTTATACGAAGTGAAGATAACGAAATGAATTACCGTATACGTAAAAATGGCGGTAAAATATATATGAGCAATGATATTAAGCTTACATATTATTGCAGAGATACGGTTAAGGCTTTGCTTAAAATGGCATTTGGTAATGGCTTTTGGACAATTATAACTATGAAGGTATGCCCCGGTACAATGGGACTTCGGCACTTTATACCATTTGCATTTGTTATGTCTGTTATAGGGCTTTCGGCACTTTCATTTTTGCATATAGTTTTTTTATGGTTGCTTGCGGCAGAGTTGCTCTTGTATTTTGCATTGGGCCTGTATTCAGCCTTGGAGCAGACAAAAAAACTAAAGGAAGTACTTTTTATGCTTGTTCTTTATCCTTTGTTCCACTGTGCATACGGAATCGGCTCGTTGTTTGGATTAACAAAGCTGTTTTCAAAACAATTCAAGAATAATTATAAGCCAAAAAGCTTTGAAGATTACTCAAAATATATTGAAAAGGCGGTTTAATTGTGAAAAAAATCGGAATAATCGGTCACTTTGGCGGCAACAAAGAATTTTTTGACGGACAAACTGTGAAAACTAAAATTTTGTGCGATGAACTTTTGCGTACAGGAAACTTTGAAATATACAAAGTTGATACATATTATGTTAGAAAAAATCCATTAAAAGTATTTTTTCAGACTGTTAAAAGTATGTTTGCCTGTGACAGTGTTATTGTTATAGTAGCTCAAAATGGAATAAAAGTTTTTGCTCCGTTTCTCTATTTTTTAAATAAAATTACCAAAACGCCTGTTTACCACGATGCTTTGGGAGCTGACCTTGTTGATTTTACCCGTGAAAGCAAAAAAATGGTCAAATATGTTAATTCTTTTGGTGCAAATTGGGTTGAACTACAGAATATGTGCGATCAATTAGCAGAAAACGGAGTTAGCAATGCAGTCCTTTTACCTAATATAAAAAGATTGGTTGCCGTAGATGGTTTTGATGAAGAAAATTTCGGCAAATTACCATTGAAATTCTGTACGTTCAGTAGAGTTATTAAGGAAAAGGGGATTACGGATGCCATCAATACAGTACATAAAATAAATGAAAATTTTGGTAAGGTTGTTTCTGTTTTGGATATTTATGGTCCTGTTGCTGATGAATATAAAGATGAATTGGCAGAACTTGAAAAGAATTTTGGTGAAGCAATAAAATATAAAGGCATTGTGGATTTTGACAGAAGTGTATCCACACTTAAAGAGTATGATGCATTATTGTTTCCTACTTTGTATGAACATGAAGGTTTTCCCGGTACCATGATAGATGCATTTTATTCTGCGGTACCCGTTGTTGCAACCAACAAAAGTTCCAATGCTGATATAGTTACTGACGGAGTTACGGGTATTATTTATCCTAATGATAAATTTAATGATTTGTATGATGCAATAAAATGGTGCATAGAAAACGGCGATGAAGTAAGAAAAATGAAGAAAAATGCATTGGAAGAGTCCCAAAAATATGATGCGGATACGTTGATGAAAGTGATAATTGATGCGATTGCGTAAGGAGAATTATATTATGTGGACAGCAAGAAAAAAAATATTATTTGTACTATACAAAATGTTTGCTGCCTGGCTTCCGGGTAGTGACCATTTTAAACCTGCTTGTATTATTAGAAGATTTTTTGCTAAAAGGATTGCGGAACATATCGGCAAAAATGTGAATATTGAAAAATGGGCACATTTTACTCCTGGTTTAAAAATTGGAAACAACTCCGGTGTAGGGATAAGATGTGAAGTTAACGGACCGTGCATAATAGGTGATGATGTAATGATGGGGCCTGAAGTTGTAATATACACTTCAACACATGCTCATTCAAGAACGGATATAACCATGATTGAACAGGGCTTTGAAGAGGTAAGACCTGTAACAATAGGTAATGATGTATGGATAGGTCGCAGAGCTATGATTATGCCCGGTGTGAATATAGGAAACGGTTGTATAATCGGTGCGGGTGCTGTTGTTACAAAAGATGTTCCTGATTATTGTATTGTAGGGGGAGTTCCTGCTAAAATCCTTAAAAGGAGAGTATAACGTTGAAAAGAGTTTTGTGCATTAATAATAATATGAACACAGGCGGAGCGGAAACATTTTTGATGAAACTGTTCCGTAATATAGATACGGGCAAATACAGCATGGATTTTTGTGTGAATTTAGAAGAAAACTTTTATGCCGAGGAAATAAAAAAACTTGGTGGTAAAATTTTTGTGATACCTTCCAAATCAGAAAATATGAAGGAATTCAAAAAACAGTTGAAGCAACTTATAAAAAAAGAACAGTATGAGTATGTTTTAAGAATAACATCTAATGGTATGGGATTTATGGATTTGAAGATTGCTAAAAAAGCA
>JAZSRE010000174.1:0-3866 GCA_045538345.1 Clostridia bacterium | reverse complement strand
ATTAACTCAAAAAATATATATAGACTATATCCTAAAAGAAACTTTTTTAAATGTTGATGCTATAAAAAGTATTGATGTTTTAGAACCTTATGGCGTTGGAAACCCCAGACCAGTCTTTGTACTTAATGATGTTTTAGTGTCAAAAAAACAGGTATTATCTGATGGAAAACATTTAAAACTTACGCTAAAATGTAACAATACTCTGATTGATGCAATTGGTTTTTCTATGGGTGATTTTTCACTTCTTATAAATGAGGGATGCTACATTGATGTAGCAGGTAATTTGGATATAAATTCATTCAGAGGTAATGAGTATCCTCAGTTAATTATAAAAGATATTAAACGTATCAGAAAGGCATAAACAATTTGCGAGGTGTAATTTATGTATGATGCAGTTGTAGATTTTGAAAAATTAAAAGAGAATATTGCAAAGTACAATCCTAACAGTAATTTTGAATTAATTAAAATGGCTGCTGATTATGCGATTGAGGCTCATGAGGGACAAAGTCGTAAATCCGGTGAACCATTTGTTGCTCATCCTTATAGTGTTGCGGTTATTCTATCAGAACTTGAAATGGATGATGAGGCAATTGTGGCAGGTTTATTACATGATACAGTTGAGGACACATCTTGTACTATTAATGACATAAAAGAAAAGTTTGGCGAAAATGTTGCTTTGCTTGTTGAAGGTGTTACAAAACTTGGCAAAATTCCATATAGTACAAAACAAGAACAACAGGTTGAAAATTTGCGTAAAATGTTTCTTGCCATGGCAAAGGATATTAGGGTAATTATTATTAAATTGGCAGACCGTCTTCATAATATGAGAACCTTAAAGAGTATGCCCGAAGATAAACAACTTGCCAAAGCCCATGAAACAATGGAGGTTTTTGCTCCTTTGGCAAACCGACTTGGTATGCAAAAAGTCAAATGGGAACTTGAGGATTTGTCGTTAAGATATCTTGACCCTATTGCTTATAAGGAAATTTCAGACCATATTAGTTTAAAACGCGACGAAAGAATTGAATATCTTGAAAACGTTAAGTCAACTTTGCAAGCTAAACTTGATGAATTGGGTATTGAAGCAGGTATGAGCGGACGCGCAAAACATTTTTACAGCATTTATAAAAAAATGTATACAAATAATATTTCTATTGATGAAATATACGACTTGCTTGCAGTAAGAGTAATTGTAAATAACATAAATGAATGTTATGCAGTTTTGGGTATGGTTCATGAAATATACAAACCAATACCGGGTAGATTTAAGGATTATATTGCTATGCCAAAAAAAAATATGTACCAATCTTTGCATACTTCACTTATTGGCCCGGGGGGAAGACCTTTTGAGGTGCAAATCCGTACCTGGGAAATGCATAAAATAGCAGAGGTGGGTATTGCTGCTCATTGGAAATATAAAGAGGGCGTATCTGGAGCTACAGATATGGATAACAAGCTTGAATGGGTACGTCAGCTTCTTGAAATTCATAGGGACATGAATGATGCGGAAGATTTTATAAATAATCTTAAAATTGACCTTTTTGAAGATGAAGTTTTTGTTTTTTCACCTAAGGGAGCGGTAATTAATTTACCAAATGGTGCAGGACCTATTGATTTTGCCTATGCAATACATAGTGCAATAGGTAATAAAACTGTTGGTGCGAAGGTTAATGGTAAAATTGTAACCTTAGACCATAAGCTTATAAATGGTGATATTGTTGAAATTATTACCTCTTCAAACTCAAGAGGACCTAGTCGTGATTGGCTTAAACTTGTAAAAACTTCACAAGCTAAAAAGAAAATTAATGATTGGTTTAAAAAAGAAAATCGTGATGATAATATTATAAAGGGCAGAGAATCACTTGAAAGGGAACTTAAAAAATTAGGTATTCCAATATCTGTTTTAAATGATAAAAAATTTATGGAACCTGTTTGCAAAAAGTTTACTTTGTCAACAATTGATGATTTATTATCTACTGTTGGATTTGGCGGTGTGCCCGTATCAAAGGCTCTTTCAAGAATTAAAGACCGATATACAAAAATACACATTGAGCAAAATGATTCAGATGTTTTAAAGGAACTTGTTAATATTTCATCTGATAAAGTTCTAAAATCAAGTAATGGTATTATTGTAAAAGGAATAAGTAACTGTCTTGTTAAGATATCTCATTGTTGTAATCCTGTTCCTGGTGATGATATTGTAGGTTATATTACAAAGGGAAGAGGGGTATCTGTTCATAGAGCGGACTGTGTAAATATAACAAATCTTAACGAAATAGATGCTCAACGTTTTATTGAAGTAAAATGGGCTGAGGAACAGAATTCAAGCTATACATCTGATTTTCAGATTATATCAAATGATAGAAATGGCTTGGTTGTTGATATTATGAATACTATATCATCTGTAAAATCATCATTAAAAGCTATAAACAGTCGTGTAACAAAAGACAATCTTGCTATAATAAATATTACGGCAGTTGTAAGTTCTCTGGACCAAATGAAAAAACTTATGAGTGCTTTGCGTAATGTTGAAAGTGTAACATCAGTAACAAGACTAAAACATTAGTAGGAGATTTTATGATTATAAAAAAGTATGTACTTGGGATGTGCCAGACGAATTGTTATCTTATAGTTGATGAAAATTCTAAAGAATGTGCAATTATAGATGTTGGGGATGTTTCTCCACAACTTGAAGAGGATATTGCTACAGGGAATTATAGTGTAAAGTATATTATTTTTACCCATGGTCATTTTGACCATATTGGGGGATTAGAATATTATATGTTAAAATATGATAAATCCACTGTTTTAATGCACAAAAATGATGTTGATGCTATTGCTTGTGGATATGATGTTTTTTATGCAAATATGAATGAAAAGGAAAAAACAGTCAATAATATTACTTTACATAATGATGGTGATATTTTTACACTTGGAGATACAAAACTTTCTATAATATACACTCCTGGTCATACAAAAGGGGGAGTATGCATATACACCGAAGGAACTTTGTTTTCAGGTGATACGTTATTTGAACGTTCGATTGGAAGAACCGATTTTGTAGATGGTGATTTTAATGAGCTTGAAAAATCAATATTTGAATTATATGAATTGCCCGATGATACTAAAGTATATCCGGGACATGGTGGTATAACTTATATTGGTGATGAAAAAATCAGTAATCCATTTGTGAGGTTGTAATATGAAAAATCCGTGGGGTGAAGTAACAGGTATACGTCCCGTAAAAATTGCTAGAACAATGTTGGGTGAAGGTAAAACAAAAGAAAAATTCATCAATAAGTTTATTGATGAATTTAAAGTTAGTAAAGATAAAACAGAGCTTACACTTAATATTGCGATACGTGAGATGGACATTCTTAAGGGATTTAACAAAAATGATATTTGCATCTATATTGGCGTTCCTTTTTGTAAGACAAGATGTTTATACTGCTCATTTGTAACTAATTCTGCAGCAAAAAACAACAAATATATGAGACCTTTTATTAAAAGCCTTTTTAGAGAAATAGAGTATACAGCTGAACTTTTGAAAAAGACAAACTACAGGGTTGTTTCTGTGTACTTTGGTGGAGGGACCCCTACAACACTATCTGCAATGGATTTGCAAGATGTAATAAATAAATGTTACGAGTGTTTTGATTTGTCTAATGTCGTTGAATTTACTGTTGAGGCGGGAAGACCTGATACAATAGACCGCGAAAAGCTTTTGACTTTAAAAAAATGTGGGGTAACAAGAATAAGCATTAACCCTCAGACAATGAATGATAATATATTAAAGGTTATAGGAAGGGCACATACTGTACATGAGCAAAATCGCGCACCCTATCCGGGACTGGACAAGATCCGTG
>JAZSRE010000069.1:0-14505 GCA_045538345.1 Clostridia bacterium | reverse complement strand
CGACTTCCACCAAGGCTGTAAATACAACCGTTGGCCCTGAACAGGAATATTTCCTTATTGATAAGGATATGTATAAAAAGCGTAAGGACTTGATTTTTTCAGGCAGAACTTTGTTTGGCGCTATGCCTCCAAAGGGGCAGGAAATGGAGGATCATTACTTTGGTGTTATTAAACCAAGAGTTTCGGCATTTATGAAGGAACTTGATGAAGAACTTTGGAAGCTTGGAGTACTTGCTAAAACAAAGCACAACGAGGCTGCACCTGCACAACACGAACTTGCACCTGTTTATTGTACAACAAACTTGGCTATTGACCATAACCAGATTACTATGGAACTTATGAAGAAAATAGCAGATAAATATAACCTTGCATGCCTTTTACATGAAAAACCTTTTGAATACATAAACGGTAGCGGTAAGCATAATAACTGGTCAATATCCACTGATAGCGGTGAAAATTTACTTAATCCTACAAGCACACCTGAAACAAATGAAAGATTTTTATTGATGTTGTGTGCAGTTATAAAGGGTATTGATGAATATCAGGACCTTATGAGAATTTCTGTTGCAAGTGCGGGTAATGACCATCGTCTTGGTGGTAATGAGGCACCTCCTGCTATTATGTCTATTTTCCTTGGTGAAGAACTTGAAGAAATTTTGGAATCAATAGAACGAGGTGAAGAATATGTAAAAAAATCTGTTGATAAAATGAAGCTTGGTACAAAGGTAATTCCGGAATTCAGACGTGATAATACAGATAGAAACAGAACATCACCATTTGCCTTTACTGGAAATAAATTTGAATTTCGCATGCTTGGTTCAAACGACTCTGCAGCTTGCCCAAATATAATGCTTAATACGATTGTTGCGGAGGAACTTTCTCAGTTTACCGAAATGCTTGAGGAAGGTAAATCGCCTAAAGAAATTATAAAAGAAACTGTTAAAAATCATAAACGTATAATTTTTAACGGCAATAACTATTCTGACGAATGGGTTTTGGAAGCTGAAAAAAGAGGTCTTTGTAACTTTAAAACATCTCCTGAAGCATTCAGCCATTATACAGATGAAAAGAACATTAAGTTGTTTGAAAAACATAAAATCTACACAAAGGAAGAAGTTGTTTCAAGATACGAAATTTTGGTAGAACACTATAATAAGGTTGTTGGCATTGAAGCTAAAACTATGCTTTATATGGTTAGAAACGATATTATTCCAACAATTTCTGAATTTTCAAATGATATGTGTGTTACAGTTACCAATAAAAGAGGCGTATCACGAAAAATAAATTGTTCTGTTGAAATGGAACTTGCTGAAAAGTCATCATCATTGCTTGCACAAATTTATGGTATAGCAGATGAACTTGAAAAAGAGATTAAAGCAGTGTATGCAATAAAGGATTTTGCAGTTGCATCCTTTGAAATTAAGGATAAGCTTATTCCAATAATGAACAGGCTTAGAAAAGTTGTAGACGAAGCTGAGGTGGTGGTTGGTGCACAGTACTGGCCTTATCCCACATATGCAGATATGCTTTTCTATATTTAATTGAATATTTTTAACACATTTGGCAATAATAACCTTAAAAGGAGGGGTTGTTATTGCCAATTGATTTTAAAAACAGTGAAACAAAAGAAAATTTAATGAAAGCTTTTGCAGGTGAATCTCAGGCAAGAAACAGGTATGAAATGGCGGCAGGTATTGCAAAAAAACAGAATTTAAATGTGGTTGAAATGATTTTCAAATTTACTGCCGACCAGGAAAAGGAACACGCCGAAGTATTCTATAAATATCTTTCGGAATGTTCAGGAGATAATATTGAAATTACAGGTGCATACCCTGTAGATATCAGTAATGATGTATGTGAACTTTTAGAATTTGCCAAGCATAATGAATACCAAGAACATGATGATGTTTATCAACATTTTGGAAACAAGGCAAAGGAAGAAGGCTTTGACAATATAGCAAATACTTTTTTTGAAATCGCAAAAATTGAAAAAACTCATGGTGACAGATTTGCCCATATAGCAGAGCTTTTAAAAAGTAATAAATTGTTTGTTTCAGACGTTACCTGTAAATGGATGTGCTTAAATTGCGGTAATATTTTAGAGGTTCAGCAAGTGCCTCAAAAGTGTCCTGTATGTCAACACGATAAGGGATATTATATTCGTCTGGAATTTGCACCATACAGTTGTTAGCTAAAACCCTCCCGGTTGTGTATCGGGAGGGTTTTTGATATAAATTCCTATTGATTTATTTGTAAAAATGAGTTATACTATATAGTATAAGAATATTTGGAGGTAAATTATAATGGCTAAAATAACAAAAGATATGATAATTATGGATGTACTTAGACAGGTTCCTCAGTCAGCAAACTTATTTTTGGAAATAGGTATGCACTGCTTAGGTTGCCCATCTGCAAGCGGTGAATCTGTTGAACAGGCTTGTATGGTACATGGTGCCGACTGTGATGCTTTAATTGAAAAAATTAATGCTCTAATCGAAGACTAATTTTATTTTAGGAGGCTTATGATGGCGGACAAAAATAACGAACAAAAGATTTTGACATATAAGGGTAAGCCACTTATGAGAAAAGGTAATGAAATTTACTACGGTAATGTTGATGATAAATACAGGGTTTATTTAGAAGTTGACGAAAATACTGAACTTATGGGTTTGGAAATTGCAACTCATGTTAATATACAGTTGCAGACTAATGAAGCACCGGGTAAAGCTAAAGTAATTAAAAAGGCTGAAAGAGATGGCCTTTATGCCGCTCTTGACTTGGGTGAATATTGGCTTACAGATATTTTGTCTGAAGAATAATAACAATGGCGTTGCTTTTGCAACGCCATTGTTTTGTGTAACAACTGAGTATGATAATTAAAATATTTTTAATTATCATACTCTATATAAACAACCAAACGGGTTGGTTGATTGCACACTCAATATTATTTTATGATTTATGTTTTTCAAAGGTGAGTGATTATATATGAAAATACTTCCTGAATCTAAAGTTAAATGTGTTATTGTTGATGCAAATGCACCAAAGTCTTTTTTTACATATTTGCAAAATAACAATATAAAATATGTTAAAAGCGCTTTTTTGCAAAATACCGTTGATGCTGTGTCAACCCACCCTGATATGCAAATTTGTAAAATTGATAGTAAAATATTTGTGTGTGAGCCTACATTATATAGCTATTATTCCGAAATGCTTAAAGAATATAACGTTAAAATAATAAAAGGGAGTACTAAAATTTCAGGTACCTACCCGTATGATATTGCATATAATGTTGTTATAACAGAAAAATTTTTAATGCATAACACACCATATACTGATAAATTTATTGAAAATTATGCAGTTGATACAGGAGTTAGTATATACAATGTTAAACAAGGTTATACTAAATGTGCAAGTTGTGTAATTGACAGTAATGCAATAATTACCTCTGATGTTGGAATTCATAACATATGTGTCCAAAATGGTGTGGACAGTTTGTTTATTGAAAAAGATAAAATTAAGCTTGGCAACAGAGATGATGGATTTTTTGGTGGGTGTTGCGGTATGACAGATTATAAAAAAATGTTGTTTTGTGGTGATGTAACATCCCATAAATCATATTCTGAAATTTTGAAATTTGCCTCAAAATACGGAGTTAGTATTATATCTTCTTCCAACGAAGTACTTACCGATATAGGAAGTATAATTCCTGTTGTGTAAATTTAATATCTGGAGTGTGAATTTGTGGGAAGTTTATCTGTGTTAGTGGATGGAGTAATAAACAAAAACAGATTTTTAACTAATTTATGTAATGAATTGGGAAACGAATTATTGCCCGATATTTCAAGTGATAAAATTGTTTTTGTTAATATTCCCGAAGACAAAAAGGAAGTTATATACAGTGCACTTTCTGTAATTATTTTAGACGAATTTATTAAAAAATCTCTTTTGCGTTTGATAAATAAAAATTGCAGTTATTTAACTAAGAAAGATAAGTATGAAATTTGGAATTTGTCTATGAAGAATATTTTAAATGACAAAGCTGAGGATGAATACAGGCTTTTTTTTGTTAAAGATAAACTTAAGGAATTTTTTTTGGACTCTGATACAGTAAATGTAAAAGGTTTTATAGATTTCAGACTTTGTGAACTTGAATATGATATTGAGGAATTGGTAGAACAAAGTATTCAGGACTATTTGTTGGAACTTGAATATGCCGAATTTATAAGAATGTTAAAGTTTTTTGTATCGGTACAAAAAAGTAAGTATAATACTGTGGATGTAATATACGGTGATGATGTATATATATATGGCGACGGAAAAGATGTAACAAAGGAATGTCTAGGCTATTTTGAAGAAGATTTTCTACATTGTGAAACATTAGATGACTTTTTCCTTAATTCTTTAATTACAATTGCTCCTGAATTTATAAATATAAAACAAAAAGAAAAAATAATAAATGAAGAACTAAAAAAAACATTACTCGGTGTTTTTGGAAATAAAATAACCTTTATCACCGAGTAATGTTTTAATATCCTATAAGCTGAATTATAAGTACGGCAAATGATGCACCAACCGCAACAGTCAACAGGCTTCGTTTGAAATATGCAAGTGTTAAGGCGACTATACAGCCAACTGTCGCACTGGGAAGTGTACCCGTACTTTTAAATATTGCAGGAAAAGTCATTGCAGCAAGTACCGTGTAAGGTACATAAAACAAAAATGACTGTATCCATTTATTTTTAATTCTTTTTTTAAAAATTACCATAGGAAGCATACGTATTAAGTATGTTGTTATTGCCATAACGGCTATGCCTAAAAGTATATATTTTAAGTTCATTGGCTTTCCTCCTTATGTATATTTACGGGGAAAAGTGTTGCCGCAAGGGCACTTACCAATACTGTAATTATTATAATTGACCACCCTTCAGAAATTTTTGAAATAAGAGGAAGGTAGTTGAAACAAAGGCTTGCTATTATGGATAATAAAATTACAATAAAAATATTTTTGTTGCTTCTTGCAGGGGTAATTATTATAGCAATAAACATTCCGTAAAGTGCAATACCCATTGAATTTGTTAATATAACAGGCATAAATTGGCTTGCTACCGCACCTACTGCAGTCCCTGTAGTCCACCCAATAACAGGGGTTAAAATAAGCCCAATCATATAGGATGTTGTAAGTGCTTTTTTTCTTTGCATTGAAACTGCAAAAACCTCGTCGGTAATTCCAAAAGATATTGCAAGCCTTTCTTTTAAGGTGATGTTTTGGTCAACCTTTTGTGATACGGATAAAGACATTAAAAAATACCTTATGTTAATTATAAGTGTTGTAATTGCAAGTTCAATAAAAGTTCCGTTTTCAACCAATATTTTTGTCCCTGCAAACTGACCTGCACTTGTTATGTTGGATAATGACATAACTATTGCTGACCATATAGGCAGACCTGAAAGTACAGCAGTAAGTCCAAAAGCCATTGATACCGAAAAGTAACCAAGACATATTGGGAAACCGTCTTTAATTCCTTGTAAAAAATCTTGCTTTTTCATAGTAACCTCAAAGTTGTTTATTAAAAAAGAGTTATCTTGTGATAACTCTTTTAGTATTAAAGGAGTTCTTTTCTAAGCTGAGCACCCTGCTTTGGACTTAAGTATGATGGAGGAATGTCCAAAACTGTTTTGCATCCTCTAAATCCTTCTTTATTCATTCTGTATGCCGCCCTTGCGTAAGCTACAAGAACGGAAGAAGTAAACTCGGGGTTTGAATCAAGTTTTAAGCTAAATTCTATTATGTGGTTATTTTCAAGATTTGCACCTGTTTTTCCACTGCGGATTACAAAGCCACCGTGTGCAATTCCACTATGATTTTTATTAAGTTCTTCCTGAGAAATAAAGTGGACTGTTGTATCGTAATCAGCAAAATAATTTGGCATAGTTTTAATTTCATTTTCAATGTGTGCTTTGTCGGCGCCATCCTTGGCAACAACAAAGCATTCTCTTGTGTGCTTTTGCCTTGTTGTAAGTTCGGGTGCACAACCGCTTCTTACAGCTTCAAGCGCACTTTCTACGGGTATTGTGTACTGCTTTGCATCAACAACCCCCTCAATTCTTCTGATTGCGTCAGAATGTCCCTGGCTTACGCCTCTACCCCAAAATGTATAATCTTTTCCATCAGGAAGTATGGCACCTGCATACATTCTGTTAAGAGAAAATAACCCTGGGTCCCAACCTACTGAAATAACAGCAACTTTGTTTGACTTTGTTGCACATTCATCTACGTTTTCAAAATGTTCAGGTATTTTTGCATGTGTATCAAAGCTATCTATAACATTATATATTTTTGCAAGTTCGGGTGTTTGTGTTGGAAGGTCTTTTGCGCTGCCTCCGCATAAAATCATTACATCAATTTTATCAGCCATTTCAAGGGCTTTGTCGGTATGATACACCTTGACACCATCTGTTTGTATTTTTACGGTTGATGGGTCACGTCTTGTAAATACTGCAACCAATTCCATATCATCATTTTGTTTAATTGCATTTTCTACACCTCGTCCAAGGTTTCCGTAACCGAAAATTCCAATTTTGATACTCATATTTTTTCCTCCAAGTTTCAGACATAAAAAAATTATAACATATTTTTTTGTTACATTCAATAATATATAAAATATTTTTATAAAATACTTGCAAAAATTGACATTGTTTTATTAAATACCCTTTACTTTTCGTGCTCAATATGTTACAATATTGACAATTGTTTAATAAAAAATTAAAGAGGAGATAATTTATGAAAATTTCACCATTACAAAAAGCAAGGTACAAATACACACCAAAACTTCCTTTGATGCTAAGAAACGGTATTTCTGAAATTAGCGTTTTGGAAGGTGCCGAAACAAAGAGTGTTGCGGATTGTGAAAAAATCCAGGCTCTTTTCCCAAATACTTACGGCAAAAAGGAAATCGTGTTCCAGAAGGGTCAGAATACTTCAACACCTAAAAAACAAGTTGTTGGTGTTATTCTTTCAGGCGGACAGGCTCCTGGCGGTCATAATGTTATTTGTGGTTTATATGATGCTCTAAAGTCTACAAATCCTGAAAATGAACTTTTTGGTTTTAAAAACGGTCCAAGCGGTCTTATTGATGACGATTTTATTGTATTTGATGATAAGTACATTGATGAATACAGAAACACAGGTGGTTTTGATATTATTGGTTCAGGCAGAACAAAGCTTGAAACAAATGAACAGTTTGCAGTTGTTGCAGAAGTTTGCAAAAAGCACGGCATTACTGCAGTTGTTATTATCGGTGGTGACGATTCAAACACTAACGCTGCTGTTTTGGCTGAATATTTTGCTGCCAACAACACTGGTGTACAGGTAATTGGTTGCCCTAAAACTATTGACGGTGACCTTAAAAATGAAGATATTGAATGTTCATTTGGGTTCGATACAGCTACAAAAACATATAGTGAGCTTATCGGTAATATTGAAAGAGATGCTAATTCTGCAAAAAAATATTGGCATTTTGTTAAGGTTATGGGCCGTTCAGCTTCTCACGTTGCTTTGGAATGTGCTCTTGAAACACAGCCAAACATTTGCCTAATTTCTGAAGAAGTTGCCCAGAAGAAAATGTCTCTTTCTCAAATTGCTGACTACATTGCAAATTCTGTTGCAAAAAGATCTGCTAACGGTATGAACTTTGGTGTTGCAATTATCCCTGAAGGTGTTGTTGAATTTGTTCCTGAATTTGCAGTACTGATTGCAGAAATTAACGAACTTCTTGCAGGTAGCAAAGCAGACGAATTTAATGCACTTCCAACATGGAATGATAAATATGCCTTTATTGAAAAAGGTCTTACAAAGGAATCAATGGCGGTATTTGCTATTCTTCCACAGGGCATTCAGCAGCAGTTGTTCCTTGAAAGAGACCCACATGGTAATGTTCAGGTTTCTTTGATTGAATCCGAAAAACTTTTCTCTGCTCTTGTTGCAGATAAATTGGCTGCTATGAAGAAGGAAGGTACATTTAACGGTAAATTCTCTGCACTTCATCATTTCTTGGGTTACGAAGGCAGATGTGCATTCCCATCTAACTTTGATGCTGACTATTGCTACTCACTTGGTTACAATGCGTTTATGCTTATTCAGTATGGCTATAATGGTTATTTGTCAAAGATTTCTAATCTTTCAAAGCCTGCTAATGAATGGGTTGCAGGTGGTATGCCTATTACAAAGATGATGAACATTGAAAGAAGACACGGTGAAGATAAGCCAGTTATTAAGAAGGCTCTTGTTGAACTTGATGGAAAACCATTTAAATTCTTTGAAGCAAACAGAGAAACATGGGCACTTGAAACTTGTTATGTGTATCCTGGTGCTATTCAGTACTACGGACCTGCTGAAGTTTGCGACCTAACAACAAGAACGCTTGCTTTGGAAAAAGAATAATTTATATTTAAAATGGCTTGCGGATACAAGCCATTTTCTTTTCGTGTTGTAAATTGATGTTAATTTAAATCAAAAGGAGAATATGTATGAATTTTTTAAAAGCACTACCAGGAATAGGACTATCTTTATTGATTGCTGTTTTTGCACTTTGGCTTGAAAGCCTTTTACCCATTCACGTTATAGGTGCATCAGTGATTGCAATGTTTATTGGTATGGCACTCAATTATTTTTTGAGAAACACAAATATTTTCAGTTTAGGTGCGAAATTTACATCCAAAAAAATTCTTAAATTTGCAATAATTCTGCTTGGACTTTCGCTTAATATAAACACTATTTTTAATGTGGGAAAGATGTCACTTGTTGTTATGTTTTTTACCCTTTTGACATGTTTTGGAGGTGGATATTTTATTGGAAAGGCACTTGGGCTTAACTGGAAACTTTCCAACCTGATTTCTGCAGGTACAGGTATTTGCGGTGGTTCGGCAATTGCCGCTATTGCTCCTACAATTGATGCAGATAATAACGATGTTGCATATGCTATGTCAGCAACCTTTTTGTTTGATATGGCAATGATTTTGCTTTTCCCTATTATGGGGCGTGCTATCGGTATGACAGATGCGGCATTCGGCCTTTGGGCAGGAACTGCTGTGAACGATACATCTTCGGTAGTAGCTACGGGCTATGCTTTTTCCGAAGCTGCAGGTGATTTTGCAACTATGGTAAAACTCACCAGAACCCTTTCTATTATACCAACTGTGCTTGTGTTTGCTTTTGTAAACCTTGCTTTAAAGCGTAAGGAAGCAAGATTAAACGGAGCAGATGAAAGTGCCTTGAAAGCTAATTTTAGCATCAAAAAAATATTCCCTTGGTTTATTTTGTGGTTTGTTGCCATGTCGATAGTCGCAAGCTTGTTCCCGATTTCGTCATCAGTAGTTGCAAGCACAAAAACCATTAGTAAATTCTTGATGGTTTCTTCCCTTGGTGCAATAGGTCTTAACACTTCTTTTGCAAGTATGAAAAAGACAGGAATCCGTCCAATGATTCACGGCTTCATTATCTCGGCATTGGTTGTTGTAGTAGCACTTGTAGTTGAGATTGCCATGGGTATTGTATAAAATCACTTGTATTTAAATACAATAATACATAACAAAAAGGCTTGGAAACCAAGCCTTTTTGTTTTATTTTTTGTTAAAATAAAATTGATTTTTAGAAGCCATTTTCATTTGAACATCATTTAAAATTTCTCCAAATCTTTGATAGTGTACAATTTCGCGTGTGCGAAGAAATCTTAGTGGTTCCAAAACATCAGGGTCGTCAATAAGTTTAATTAAATTTTCGTAGGTTGCTCTGGCTTTTTGTTCTGCTGCCAAGTCCTCGTTAAGGTCGGCAATAACATCACCTTTTACAGCAATTGTAGCAGCATTCCATGGTGTGCCTGCTGCACTTTGTGGATATACGCCAACACCGTGGTCTGTATAGTAGTCACCAAATCCCATTTCGTTAATTTGCTTCATTGTAAGATTTCTTGTAAGTTGATGAACCATACTGCCAACCATTTCAAGATGTGCAAGCTCTTCTGTACCAATGTCTGTAAGTCCGCCCTTACCCATATCGGTAGGCATTGAAAAACGTTGTGAAAGGTACCTTAAGGATGCTCCAAGCTCACCATCAGGGCCACCATACTGGCTGATAATTAGTTTTGCTATCTTCGGGTTAGGGTTTTTGATATTAACAGGGTATTGTAGTTTTTTGTTATAACTCCACATTATTTATTTTCCTCCTCACATCTGCAATTTTCCCAAGGCCATGGACCTTTTATCCATTGCCAGTAGTTTGCATTTTCGTCTATACCTCTTAAGGATAGAGGACCATACAACTTTTCAAAATTATTTACCATAGATTTATATTTGTTCGAAGTTTCGTTGTATTCTCTTAGTGCGGATTGTTCTGTTGGATGTGTGTCCAAAAACAAAACAAGGTCATATAATTTAAACGCAAGTTGTTGTATTTCCCTAAGCAACATATTTCTGTTTCTGGTCATTTCGTTTCACCCCACTCATATTCGCAAATGGGTTGATTAAGACAAGGAAAGATTGTGCCTACATTTAGTGCCGTTTCCATATCGTAAATTTCTTTATTCCATTTCTGATTTGGTATATATGCATGAGCAAGTCGTGCTTCATATTCTTGATATAACATATTTTAAACCTCCTTTATATTACACTAATAATATATTCAGTTAACATAACATTTGATAATAATTGTTAATTTATTGTAAAATTAGCTTTTTTAAATTGAATTAAATAAATATTGTGATATAATTACATATATTGGAATGTAAAATATCTTGGGAGGAATAATTATGCTTAAGAAAATACTGGGTACAATGCTTTGTTTTGCAATAATTTCAGTAAACGTATACTCAACTGAAAGTACGTATACTAATGATAAAATCACATATACACTTACACTTAAAGAGGCTGTTGATATGGCATTGACTGACAACCCTCAGTTAAAGGCATGTCTTGAAAAAAAGGAAGATACAAAGATTCAGTTAAAGTCTGCAAAGGAAACAAAGGCACAGTACAGGGATTTAAAAAATATACCGCTTTCTTCTGGATTTGAGCTTTTGTACATTAAAAACGGATATTACGTACATACCTACGAAAAAGCCCTGGATTTAGCTAATTATGAATATAAGCAGATTGAGGCGAAAATTGCTTATAATGTAACGGAAAAATATTTTAATTTAAAGAATAGTGAAAAGCTTGTAGAAATTGCAAAAAATTCTTATGATTTAATTAATACAAATTACACTAACACAAGTTTAAGTTACCAACTTGGTGTAATTTCAAAGGCTGAACTTGACTCGGCAAGCGTAAGCCTTTTGCAAGCAAAATTTAATCTTGAAACATATAAAAACAACTTGGAACTTGCTAAGGAAGATTTTAAAATTGCTATGAATAAAAACAATGAAAATTGTGATTTTGTACTTACCGATTCATTGGACGTTGTTGAATTTACAGCTGATTTATCTGCAGACCTTTTAAATGCTGAAGGCTCAAGATATGATATTGCATCACTAAAAATGAATTATGAGCTTGCTAAAGAGTATTTGGACTTGACTTTAAGCGGAGCAACTGTAAGAAAATCCTCTGCAAAAAGCAGTTTTATTACGGCGGAATATAATTACACAAACAATAAAGCCCTGATTCTTCTTGGCGTTAAATCTTCATACAATAATATATCATCATCACGAAATAATGTTACTTTGACGGATGAAACTTTAAAACTAAAGAAAAATGCTTATGAAATAGCAAAAATACAATATGACCAGGGACTTATAACCAATACAGAGTTGTTAACATCACTGAACAATGTAAATACTGCGGAAGTTGAATATGAAAATGCAAAATTAAAATACAGGCTTTCCGTTGACAAATATAAGTATGATGTACAGATTGGCATTTAAGGAGATTATATTATGAAAAAATTTATAACATATATAGCTATTGTGTGTTTAATTATAACTTCTCTTTGCAGTTGTGGCAAAAAGGACCAGCAACTGCAGGATGTTACAGCAACTAATGTTACTGTGTATAAAGTAACTGCTAACGACATTAAAAGTGAAGTTAACTACACTGGTGAGGTAAAGGCATTTGAGGAAAGTGATGTTTCATCAAAAGTAACTTCAACAGTAAAGAGTGTAAATTTTGATATTGGAGACTATGTTAACTATGGTGATGTACTTGCTGTTTTAGACGATACTGATTATCTTATTGCATATAATCAGGCATTGGCATCATATAACACTGCATACGGAAGTTATCAGCAAATGGATTCACAACTTCAGACCGCCATTTCAAGTGCACAGATAGAGTATGACAATGCACAGTTAAATTACAACAGACAAAAGGCTTTGTATGATGCAGGTGCCATAAGCAAAGTTGCTTTGGAAACTGCCCAGACACGCCTTGAAAATGCGGCTTTAAACCTTAATTCCGCAAAGAAAAATTACGAAAATTCAGTAACTTCTACATATGCAACAGCAAAGGCAGGGGTAGACTCTGCAAAGGCACTTCTGGACAGTGCTTCAAATAATTTAAATAATACAATAATTACTTCACCTATTTCAGGTTATATAGCATCAAAAAATATAAATGTAGGGCAAATTGCTGCTGCAGGCTCACCAATGTTTTCAATTAAGGGTGCAGAAGAGGTTAATGTTGAAATTTCGGTTACCGAATCTGTAATTCCATATATTTATGTTGGTACAAAAGCATTGATAAATGTGGAAACTGCCTCTCTTACAAACATTGAAGGGGAGGTTGCGGTTGTTAATACTGTAAAAAATCCCCAGACAGGAATGTATACTGTAAGAATTAAAATAAACAATCAAAACGGGGCTTTGAAAATTGGTATGATGGCAGATGTTGTGCTTGAAACACAGTCAAAGACAGGTGTGGTTGTTATACCAAGCAACTCAATAATTCAGGATGAAAGCGGTTATTATGTTTACGTTGTAAATGATAAAATAGCAGAAAAACGCACAGTAAAAATTGGTATTACAAATAATGATTTTACTGAGGTAACAAGTGGCGTTTTGGTTGGAGAAACAGTAGTTGTATCAGGTAAGGAATATATTTTGGAAGAAAATAATATGGTAAATATAGTTGAAGAATAAGTTATGAGGTCATAAATTATGAAAATATACGAACTATCCGTAAAAAGACCTGTTGCGGTTGTAATGGCGGTTTTAATATTTGTTGTTTTGGGTGTGTATTCCTTAACAATGTTACCAATGGAAATGATGCCCGAAATGGATCTTTCAATGGCTCTTGTATATACATCCTATCCCAACGTAGGGTCGGAAGAGGTAGAAAACCTTGTTACAAAGAGAATAGAAAGTGCAGTCAGCTCTGTATCAGGTGTAACTTCTGTTACTTCACAATCTTCTGAAGGTACATCTCTTATAATGGTTGAGTTTTCAGCAGATACCGATATGGACCAGGCTGTTATTGATATGGAAAAAAATATAGATTTGTATGAAGCATACTTGCCTGAGGACGTTAATTCGCCAATGGTATTAAAGCTTGATACATCTATGATGCCTGTTTCCATGCTAAGTGTTACATACGAAGGCTACAACCTTATACAGACTAAAAGATTTATAGACGATAACCTTATAAGTAAGTTAGAGGCGGTAGACGGTGTTGCGTCGGTAACTGTTTCAGGCACAAGGGATAAACAAATTGAAGTTGTTGTTGACCCTAATAAGGTTTTTGGCTATAATATGAGCCTTTCCGACATAGCTTCGTCAATAGCTTTTCAAAACCAGAATGCCCCTGCAGGCACAGCAGAGGCTATGGGTAAATCTATGCCGGTTAAGACGGTAGGTAAATTATCAGATATTAAACAAATAGAATCTATACCTTTAGTTACAACACAGGGACAGGTTGTATACATTCGTGATATTGCATCTGTAAAAGAAGGCTATTCAAAATCAACAACTTATGCAAGGCTAAATGATGTTGAAGCTATTTCAATTTCTATTGCCGCTGAATCAGATGCCAATACGGTTGATGTTGTAAATGGTATAAAAAAAGTTTTGGAAGATGTTGAAAAAACAAATCCAAAGTTTAATTACAATATAACTATGGAACAGGCAAGTTATATTGAAGATTCAATAAATTCTGTTGCGGAAAATGCAGTATTGGGCTGTTTGCTTGCAATTATTATACTTATACTTTTCCTTGGAAGTATTAAAACATCGTTGATAATTGGTGTTTCAATGCCTATATCTGTTGTAACAACCTTTATTGGCATGTACTTTTCAGGTATGACACTTAATGTTGTATCTTTAGGTGGTCTTGCCCTGGGGGTAGGTATGCTTGTAGATAACTCGGTTGTTGTGCTTGAAAATATTTTCAGACGCCGAAATGAACTTGGTGAAGATGCCGTTACTGCATCAATACTTGGTTCTAAGGAGGTTGTTGCACCTGTTATTGCATCGGTACTTACAACTTGTATTGTATATCTTCCCATAATTTTTATAGATAACATTA
>JAZSRE010000122.1:0-5105 GCA_045538345.1 Clostridia bacterium | reverse complement strand
TTCTTCATTTGGAAGAACCAAGTTGGAATCGAACTCCCTAAAGGGACTTGCACAAGTCACTTCTCGCAAGACAGCTCGGAAAAGTAAACAAAAAGACACCCTATTTGGTGTCTTTTTGTTTGGCAATGCAGAACAATAATGATGCATATATTAAAATAAGCTTTGCGTAAGCAAAGCCCCCTCAACTTCTTCCTTATTCACTATTACTTATTACTTTCCAAAAATCGACACATCTTTTTAGGGAATAGTGAAGAGTGAATAGGTAATAAGTAAAATCGACAAGACTCTTAAGAATCTTGTCGATTTTTGGTGCACCATCAGGGATTCGAACCCGGGACACCCTGATTAAGAGTCAGGTGCTCTACCAACTGAGCTAATGGTGCATATATTAAGTGCTCATTTCGAGCACGAAATATATATTAACACAACGAAATTTGTTTGTCAATAGTTTTTTTAAAAAATTCTACTTTTTTTGCGGTTCTACACTAACTGCCAAAACCTTTTGCCCCTCATCCTTAAGTGGGATAGGTTTTTTTTTAATGTTGTAATCGAATTTGATGCCAACTTTTTAGATAGCGCTTTATGTTCTGCACAACCAACTGTTGCCTCTGCAACAACAGGGTCGGCATACTGATATGTTTTTCTTCTATGTAGTATTTTAAATCATCTGTAATAGTATCTTTTTGTAAAATTGGACCACATAGTTGACCAATTTTTTCTTCTTCTGTGCTTTGGAATCATACTGTTAAATGCCGTTCCGTCTGAATCAACACCAATAAAATATCTTTTTTTACTCATAAGTTACCCCCTAACTTCGATCTATTTCATTATAAAATATCAATATTAAAAAGTCAAAACATTCAAATATATATTTGTCAATTTTAATATAACAACTTCATATAAATTAATATCTTAAAAAAGGAGTGTTAAAAATGGAAATCAAATCAGTAAAAAAATCTTTTATAATGTCAACATGTTCATTTACAACCATAATAAAAAACATTTGTATAAGTTATATTTCAACATTAATATTATTTCTACTGCTAGCTTTTGTAATAACATATACGGATTTATCAATAAACATTGTATCAGCACTAACAATTATTATAACAATTGTCAGTATTATTTTCGCAGGTATATTAAACGGTAAAAAAAGCAGTGAAAAAGGATGGCTTACCGGAATTATAACAGGTTTTTTATATATGATGCTTCTATATATTACCGGTTGTATTATGTATGGTAATTTTTCAATATCATCAAATGGAATTATTATGATTATTTCCGGAATACTTGCAGGCGCTATTGGAAGTATTATAGGAATAAATAACAAAAATGACAGATATGTAAAAAACTATAATAATAAATAAAACTACAAAATGTAGTGTTTTTGTTTACAATAACAAACAAAATACTTGACTATTTGCGGTAAAAGTACTATAATATACTTATGTTTTTTAAAGGAGGAATACAAATGACATCAAAGTCTAAAAGTCTTACAAAGCTGATGCTTGCGGTTATTATTATAGCAATGCTTGCTTATGTAGCTTTCTTTGGAGTACAAATCGGCAATAGTTTTGTCGGCGGTGCTCTTAACATGGAAAAATCAGGTATTAAACTTGGTTTTGACCTTAGTGGCGGTTCTGTTATTACATACGAAGCTGCTACAAACGATATATCTGATGAAGGTATGGGAATTGCAATTAGTATGCTTCAGACAAGACTTACAAATCTTGGGTACACTGAAGCAACTGTTACAAGACAGGGTGAAAAAAGAATCAGAATTGAAATCCCTGGTGTTTCAAATGACGAAGCAACAGAAAAACTTGGTACACCGGGTAAACTAACATTCCGTAATGGTGCTGGTGAAGTACTGATGGAAGGTACAAGTGATTTTGTTAAAACAGCATCTGCACAGTTTGATGCAAACGAACTTGGTAATTTTGTTATTTTGGAATTTACCAAAAAGGGGCAGGAAGCTTTTGCTGCTGCAACAGGTTCAGTATACGGTTCTGAAGATCCTCGTCTTTATATTTATCTTGATGAAGAAGTTCAGTCAGCTCCAACAGTACAAGAAGTTATCAACAGTGATACTTGCCAGATTACAGGTGATTTTACACCTGAAGCTGCTTCATGGTTGGCTAACACAATCAAACAGGGGCAAATGCCATTTAACCTTGAACTAAAATCAACAAGCAGTGTAAGTGCTTCCCTAGGTGAAAAAGCTCTTGCAACAAGTATGATGGCATGTGGTATTGGTATTTTACTTGTTATGCTATTTATGCTTTTGTTCTACAGATTGCCTGGTTTTATTGCAGACCTTGCTCTTGTTGCATACACTTCAATAATACTTCTTGTTCTTTGCGAATTTGAATCAATTACAAACACAGTAATAAACCTTACACTTCCCGGTATAGCGGGTATTGTTCTTGGTGTTGGTATGGCTGTTGATGCTAATGTTATTATTTTCGAAAGAATTAAAGAAGAACTTAAAGCAGGTAAAACAGTTGGTGCTTCTACTGAATCAGGTTTCAAAAGAGCATTTACAGCAATTTTGGACGGTAACGTTACAACATTTATTGTTGCAGTAATCCTTTTCATATTCGGTACAGGTACTATTCAGGGATTTGCTGTTACACTTGGTCTTGGTATTATAATAAGTATGTTTACAGCTGTTGTTGTAACTCGATTCTTATTAAAATCCCTTATAGGTCTTAACATAAGAAATCCGAAGCTTTACGGTGCTTCATTGAAAGGAGGCAAACAAGATGCTTAATGTAATTAAATCAAAATGGATTTGCCTTTGTATTTCAATTGCAATCATTGTGGCAGGTATTGTAAGTTTTATTGTCCAGGATGGTTTTAACCTTGACATTGATTTTACAGGTGGTACAACACTAACTGTAAATATGGAAGGTAAGGATATTAAAACCGAAGATGTAGAAGCTTTAATTAAAGAAACTCTTGGTTTTACTGCTTCAGGTGTACAAAGAGCAGATGGTAGCTTAATTATAAATATAAGTACACCAAAAGATATTAATGAAGATGTTGCCCTTTCTCCTGACGACAGAGTAAAATTGTTTAATGCAATAAAAGATAAGTACGAACTTTCTGACGAAGCTTTGACAGATTTCGACAGTATTGACGCTACAATAGGTAAGGAACTTCAGTCAAGTGCTTTGTGGTGTTGCGTACTCGCCCTAATTTGTATGCTCATTTATATTACATTTAGATTTGAACTTGGTTCAGGTATTGCAGCAGTTTTATCACTTGCACACAATGTATTTATACTTCTTGCTATATATGCAATTTTCCAGTTTAACATAAACACAACATTTATTGCAGCTATACTTACAATTGTAGGTTACTCAATAAACGATACCATCGTTACATTTGACCGTATCAGAGAAATTGGTTTAAAAACCAAAAAAACTGCATTTGATGTCATTGTTAACCGCGGTGTTAGCGAAACATTAAAACGTTCAATTTATACATCTGTTACAACACTTCTTACAATTATTGTTTTGTATGTTGTTGGTGTACAGTCTGTAAAAGAATTTGCTTTGCCTATTATAATTGGTATTGTTATAGGCACATATTCCTCTATTTTCATTGCCAGCCCAATATGGTCAATGTTTAAAAAAGAGAAGGAAACAAAGTAATTTACATTTAATAAGCTGTCGCTGATTAACAGTGACAGCTTACTTATTATATATATTTCCTTGGAAATAATTCTATTTTTTAATATGGAGGAAACAGATGAAAAGAGAAAAACTCGGAAGCCGATTGGGCTTTATACTTTTAAGTGCCGGTTGCGCAATTGGCATTGGAAATGTATGGAAATTTCCTTATATATGTGGTGAATACGGTGGAGGCTTTTTTGTTTTAATATATCTATTATTTTTACTAATAATGGGTGTACCTGCAATGACAATGGAATTTTCAGTTGGCAGAGCCGCACAAAAAAGCCCTGCTAAAATTTATACAGAGCTTGAGAAAAAAGGTCAAAAATGGCATTGGCACAGTTTCCTTGCAGTTGCAGGAAATTATCTGCTTATGATGTTTTATACTGTTGTCGCAGGTTGGATGATACAGTATTTTATATCTATGGCAAAAGGTAATTTTACAGGTCTTGATGCTAATCAAATTGGAACTTACTTTAATGATGTACTTGCTAACCCAATAACACTTTTAATTTATACTTACATAGTAATAATAATTGGGTTTGCAGTATGTTCCGGCGGTGTACAAAAAAGTCTTGAGAAAACAACAAAATATATGATGCTTGCTCTTCTTGCTATTATGGTTATTCTTGCTATTAACAGTATATTTTTAGAGGGCGGTAGTGAGGGATTAAAATTCTACCTTGTTCCAAGTATAGATAAAATAAAAGAAGTGGGAATTTTCAAAGTAATAGTTGCAGCTATGAACCAGGCATTCTTTACATTAAGTATAGGTATTGGTTCAATGGCTATTTTCGGAAGTTATCTTAATAAAGACCGTTCTTTGCTTGGAGAATCATTAAATATAGCAGTTTTAGATACCTTTGTTGCAATAGCTTCAGGACTTATTATTTTCCCCGCCTGCTTTGCATACGGTATTCAACCGGACAGTGGGCCTCCATTGATATTTATTACATTACCAAATGTATTTAATCATTTACCGTTTGGACAATTCTGGGGAAGCTTATTTTTTATATTCCTATCATTTGCTGCTTTATCAACAGTATTTGCAGTGTTTGAAAACATAATTTCATGTACAATGGACATAACAAATTGGAGCAGAAAAAAAGCTTGTTTAATAAACTGTATTGCTATGTTTATTCTTACACTTCCATGTATATTTGGCTTTAATATTTTGAGTAATTTTCAACCTCTTGGAGCAGGCTCAAATATACTTGACCTTGAAGATTTTATTGTAAGCAACATCCTTCTTCCATTAGGTTCATTGATTTTTATCTTATTCTGTACATGCAGATGGGGTTGGGGTTGGAAAAACTTCACCGAAGAAGCAAATCAGGGTAAAGGGTTAAAAATTGCAAAATGGATGCGTATTTATATGACATATATTCTTCCTACCATTGTATTTATTTTACTGGTTATAGGTAT
>JAZSRE010000006.1:0-2463 GCA_045538345.1 Clostridia bacterium | reverse complement strand
CTTCTTGTACTGTTATAATTCATTAATACACCGCCTTCAAACAGAATTATACTAACATATATAATACTACAAAATTTTATTTTTGTAAAGAAAAAAAACACTTTTAATTTTTTATTGTTAAAAATACCCACATTATTTACATTTTTTAGGTGAAAATGGTCATAAAATGGCCCTTTTAACTGCCTGAAAATGACAAAATTTATTTCGCAACATTTTTTGACAAAAAAATAATATTTTTTTCATTTTTGTCATCTATTTGCCCATAAAACCCTTGACTTTAGGTACTTTATACTGTATAATATGAAAAACTAAAATAAATTTTTTCAAAAAATAACGAGGTGTTATATTATGAATTCTGAAAACATTTTCAACAACGAAATAATTACAAGGTTGTATGAAATTGCAGACGAAAGTAACCAGATAGACCCTGGATATTACAATCAGTACAACGTTAAAAGAGGTCTTAGAAACTCTAACGGTACAGGTGTACTTGTAGGGCTTACAAATATAGGCGATGTTCATGGCTACATATTTGATGAAAGCGAAAAAGTTGAGGTTGAAGGCAGACTACTTTACCGCGGTGTTGATGTTACCGAAATGGTGCGTAATTGCATTGAGGAAGACCGTTTTGGTTTTGAAGAAACCATATTTCTTATTATTTTTGGTAAACTACCTACAAAATCACAGCTTACAAGTTTTACCGAGCTTTTAAACGAATCGATGATTTTACCCAACAACTTTACAGAGGATATAATTTTGAAAAATCCTACTCCCGACATTATGAACAAGCTTGCAAAATGCGTATTGGCACTATATGCAGACGACTACAACCCAGATGACCTTTCATTGCCAAATCTTGTAAGGCAGGCAATTCTGCTTATCGCAAGGTTTCCGGTTTTAATAGCCCATGCATACTGCGCTAAAACTCATTATTACGACAGAAAGAGTTTGTACCTTCATTCACCACAAAAAAATCTTTCACTTGCTGAAAACTTTTTGTATATGATAAGACCTGATAATAAATATACCGACCTTGAAGCAAAGGTTTTGGACCTTTCATTAATACTTCATGCAGAACATGGTGCAGGTAACAACTCCACTTTTGTAACAAAAGTTGTTTCATCAACAGGCACAGACACGTACTCTGCAATCGCCGCTTCCGTTGGCTCACTTAAAGGACCTAAACACGGCGGCGCAAACAACCGAGTTATTGGTATGATGGATGAAATTAAGCAAAATGTAAAAAATTGGGAAGATGATGAGGAAGTAAAATCATACATCACAAAAATCCTTAAAAAAGAGGCTTATGATAAATCAGGCCTTGTTTATGGTATGGGGCATGCAGTTTATACCCTTTCAGACCCTCGCGCCGTATTACTTAAAGAATATGCCGCAAAGCTTGCAAAAGCTAAAAATTGCGAAAAAGAATTTGAACTTTATAAGTCTATTGAAAGACTAACCCCTGACCTTTTCCACGAAATAAAAGGAAATACCCAGGCACTTGCAGCAAACGTAGACTTTTATAGTGGATTTGTTTACAGTTTGCTCGGTATACCAAGCGAACTTTATACTCCTCTTTTCGCAATGGCAAGGGTAGTAGGCTGGAGTGCTCACAGAATTGAAGAAGTTATGACAAACAATAAAATTATAAGACCTGCTTATAAAAGCGTTGTTAAAAAAACTGAATACATTCCGTTAGAAAAGAGATAATATAAAGGTTGTGGCAAAATCAACTTGCCACAACCTTAAAAATACCCATAGCAAAACCCAAGAGTATTTTCTTAATATTTTTTCAAAAAACTCTTGCAATCAAAAAGAACTTGTGCTATAATGTATAAGTCTTGTGAACATATACGGAATTCGGCTCATTGGTCAAGCGGTTAAGACTCCGCCCTCTCACGGCGGCAACAGGGGTTCGAATCCCCTATGAGTCACCAATTTAATATGGACCTTTAGCTCAGTTGGTTAGAGCAACCGGCTCATAACCGGTTGGTCCGGGGTTCGAGTCCCTGAAGGTCCACCAAATAAAAGAAGAACATCATTTGATGTTCTTTTTTTGTTTCAAAAAGGCCAAAGGGACTCGAACCCTGAGAGGGTTTTTGCGTTAAGAAAAACAGTCCAAATGACTGTTTTTTAGCAAAAAGGTGCGTAGACGGGTACCAAAGTCCCAGGGGCTTTGGTCGGCAAGCAATTAAGACGCTTAGCGGCTGTGTCCCTGAAGGTCCACCAACACAAAAAGCCTTGTATTTACTGATAAACCCAGTATTTACAAGGCTTTTTTATGTTTTACGGTGTTAAAATTCGTAAACTTATGTAAAGATATGTAAATGTTTTAGAGGTTCAAAAAAGGTTCAGCTTCTTGTACAATATATTCCGTTGCTCATTTCGACAAATTCTTATACATTATTTATGTGAATAGTGAAAAGGAGTTTTAGAATGACAACAGGACGGGACATAATAGCG
>JAZSRE010000115.1:0-2841 GCA_045538345.1 Clostridia bacterium | reverse complement strand
AGCATCCGTTCGATTCGTTTATCGTTGCAAAGACTCCTGCCGGCAGATGGTTGGATCCTGAAGAACTTGCAGGTCCTGCAGTGTTCTTGGCTTCCGATGCATCAAATGCTGTAAATGGTCACATTTTGTACGTAGACGGCGGTATTTTGGCTTACATCGGCAAACAGCCTAAATAAGCTTTTTAGTCAAATACATATGCTTTTGGGTGACAACTTGCCCGAATCGACATTTATATGACGCTTTCGGAACGGTTTTTGCCGTTCCGAATTTTTATGCAATCACATAAATACTAACAATAAGGAGTTTTTGTAATGGATAAGGAAAAAATTATTACCAGAATTACTGACTGCGGTATAGTTGCAGTTGTTCGCGCAGACAGCGCTGACCAGGCTAAGAGAATTACAGATGCTTGTATCGAAGGGGGCGTAGCTGCAATTGAAATGACATTTACTGTTCCTTATGCTCATAGGGTAATCGAAGAAGTTGCAAAATCATACGACCCTAAGGATATTATTCTTGGTGCAGGTACAGTTATGGACAGTGAAACAGCACGTATTGCTATTCTAAGCGGTGCTAACTACATTGTAAGCCCATACTTTGACCCTGAAACTGTAAAGCTTTGTAACAGATACAGGGTTGCCTCAATGCCTGGTGCAATGACAATTAAAGAAGTTGTTGCAGCTATGGAAGCAGGTGCTGATATTGTAAAAGTATTCCCTGGCGAAGCTTTTGGACCTAAGATGCTTAAAGCTATTAAGGGACCTATCCCTCAGGCAAAACTTATGCCTACAGGCGGTGTTGATGTTAATAACGTCGGTGAATGGATTAAAAACGGAGCAGTTGCAGTTGGTGCAGGCGGGGCTCTTACCGCAGGGGCTAAAACAGGCGATTATGCTTCAATAACACGTATTGGCAAGGAATTTATTACTAAAATCAAGGAGGCTCGTGCATAATGGCTAAAATAGTAACAATGGGTGAAACAATGCTTAGATTGTCTACACCTAATAATGAAAAGTTTATTCAGGCAGACGAATTTGATGTATGCTACGGTGGTGGTGAAGCTAACGTTGCAGTATCACTTGCAAACTATGGACATGATACAGAATTTGTATCAAAAGTTCCTGCAAATCCAATTGGAGAATGTGCAGTTGCAGCACTTAGAAAAATGAATGTTGGTACAAAATTTGTCGCTCGTGGCGGTGAAAGACTTGGAATATACTTCCTTGAACATGGTTCAGCTATGAGACCATCAAACGTTGTGTATGACAGAGCTAATTCTGCCATTGCAACAGCATCAGCTGATGATTTTGATTTTGACGCTATATTTGAAGGTGCTGATTGGTTCCATTTTACAGGTATTACTCCTGCTATTTCGGATGCTGGTGCTGAAATTACAGAGCTTGCTTGTAAGGCTGCTAAAGCTAAGGGGGTAAAGATTTCTTGCGATCTTAACTTCCGCAAAAAGCTTTGGACAAGTGAAAAAGCCCAGAAGGTTATGTCTAACCTTATGCAGTATGTTGATGTATGTATAGGTAATGAAGAAGATGCTGAAAAAGTTCTTGGCTTCAAACCGGGTGAAACAGACGTTACAAGTGGTGAACTTGAACTTGCAGGTTACAAGAGCATTTTCGAACAAATGGTTGAAAAGTTCAACTTTGAATATGTAATTTCTTCACTTCGTGTTTCAAACTCTGCTTCAGATAACGGCTGGTCAGCTTGTATCTACAAGAGAGACACAAAGGAATTTTACCATTCAAGAGAATATCATATTACACCTATTGTTGACCGTGTTGGCGGCGGCGGTAGCTTTGCAGGCGGTGTTATTTGTGGTTTCTGTGATGGTAAAGATTTTAAAGAAACTTTGGAATTTGCTGTTGCAGCTTCTGCTTTGAAGCACACAATTCCTGGGGATGCTAATATGGTATCTCGTGCGGAAGTTGATGCTTTGGCTGGTGGCGACGGTTCCGGCCGGGTACAGAGATAATCAAATAAAAAGTAAGAGCTACGGAATCCCGTAGCTCTTTTTTTAATATCTGTTAATAAAAGGAGATTTGTAGATTTTAATTGCTCTTAAATTATACTTCGCTTATTACAACTATTTCTGTAACAACGCCCTTGTACATTCTTACGAATACCTTTTCAGGCTTAGCTTCGTCAAACTTAGTGATATAGCTTGAATCTGCAACCTTTACCTGAGCACGTGATGTTTTGCTTGCGTCGTAAACGTAAACTGTGGCGCCGGTAATGTCAAGGTTTGTTTCAGGCATATTGTTGGCTGTAATATTAATAGAGTTTGCAAATTTCTTTGATACAGTACCGATAATTGTTACCATTTCAGTACCTTCAATTTCTGTCATAACTTCAATTTCGTTATTCTTACGATCGTTACTGTCAAACAACAGTGTTATTTTATCAATTTCACCCTTTGAGTTTTTCTGATACTGAATAATGTCACCTGTCTGAAGTACTTTACCGTCTTTTAGTAATGTGTCAGTATCTTTTGCGTTAATTACAATCTCTTTGCCATCTTGGAAAGCGTATAGCTTGTGAACTTCATCGCCATCCTGGTTTGAAGCACCTGCCACCCTGTTTACAACGGCAATTGAAGAATCTGCATTAACAACACCTGTTGAGTTTTTAACAATAACTACTTTTGCAGTTAAATCTTCTGTAAGGTCGTAAATTTCAACGTCGTAAGTTGTTTTGTCAACAAACATATCAATTGTTCTGATTGAATATTCCTCACTGTCTTTTGCATTTGAAGGAATTTCAAATACCAATGTCTGAGAGTTTACGTTAAAACCACCAAGTTTTTTGGATGCCGCATTGTATTTTGCGCTT
>JAZSRE010000071.1:0-3504 GCA_045538345.1 Clostridia bacterium | reverse complement strand
TTTACAATATTTTCAGTAATTTCCGTACTTGGAGTACCCGGGTATGACGCTACAACACGTACGCCTGCCTCGTATGCACCCCTTGCTACAGCGGCATTACCAAGCATTAATTCTTTCATATTCAAAATCCTTTCGACATATATTAGTTATTAATCTGTTTTGCAACAAGGCTTTCACCGCAGTATATTTCTCGAAGCTTAGGTTTTTCGATTTTGCCTGTTGGGTTACGAGGAACATCTGCAAAAATAACTTTACGAGGTCTTTTATATCTTGGAAGGTCAATGCAAAATTCTTCTATATCTTCTTCAGTAAGTGTGCATCCTTCCTTAACCTCTATAACCGCTGCTGCAATTTCACCAAGACGTGCATCAGGGAGACCTATAACAGCAACATCCTTTATACATTCATGCTTTCTAAGGAAGTCTTCAATCTGTACAGGGTAAAGATTTTCACCGCCTGATATAATAACATCTTTTTTACGGTCAACAAGATAAATAAAGCCATCTTCATCTTCCTGTGCAACATCACCTGTATAAAGCCAACCGTCTTTTAAAACTTCTTCAGTAGCCTTTTCGTCTTTGTAGTAGCAAAGCATTACGCCGGGACCCTTAACTGCAAGTTCACCAACTTCACCTTTTGAAACTTCATTTTTATTTTCATCAACAATTTTAACTTCCCAGCCAAATCCGGCTTTACCAATAGCACCAACCTTATGGATATTTTCAACGCCAAGGTGTACGCAACCAGGCCCGATTGATTCAGAAAGGCCATAGTTTGTATCATATTCATGAGCAGGGAATTTTTCCTTCCATCTCTTTATAAGACTTGGAGGAACAGGCTGTGCACCAATGTGCATAAGCCTCCATTGGTCAAGCTTATAATGTTCGAGGTTTATATCCCCTCTGTCAATAGCATCAAGAATTTCCTGTGCCCACGGTACTAAAAGCCATACTATTGAGCATTTTTCCTTTGAAACAATATCCATAATCCATTCAGGCTTAACACCCTTTAAAAGAACCGCCTTACCACCTACAAGAAAACTTCCAAACCAGTGCATTTTCGCACCTGTATGGTAAAGTGGAGGTATGCATAGAAATACATCTTCCTTTGTTTGACCATGATGATTTTGCTCCGTCATAGCAGCATGCATAAGACTTCTGTGTGCGTGAATAATAGCTTTAGGAAACCCTGTTGTACCTGATGAAAAATATATAGCCGCTTCATCGTCATCTGTAAGGCTTATTTCAGGATCGGTTTCAGAGCAATATGTAACAAGCTTGTCATAGTTCTGTGCAAAGGTGGGACAGTCCGCCCCCACATAAAACCAATCCTTAACCTTTGGCACTCTGCCAAATATTTCCTCAACACGACCTGTAAATTCGGGGCCGAAAACTATTGCATCTGCATCTGCAAGTTTTAGGCAATACTTTATTTCATCAGATGTATACCTATAATTTAGCGGTACTGCCAAAGCACCTGTTTTTAAAATACCAAAGTATATTGGCAACCATTCAAGGCAGTTCATCAAAAGAATTGCAACCTTGTCACCTTTTTTTATATTCTTAGTAAGCAAAAGATTTGCAAACCTGTTTGCTTTTTTATTAAATTCACTCCAGGTAATTTCTGTTCTGTATGCTTCATTGGGGCTTGATTCAATAAGTGAATATTCCCTCCATGTAAGCTTTGACTGAGCCTCAAGCTTTGGATTAATCTCCACAAGGCTTACATCATTAGGATAAAAATCCGCATTTTTCTTAAGTATTTCTGTAATAGGCATATTAAAATCTATCCTTTCTAAAAACAAAAGCCATAATAATATATTTTATCACTTTAATGCAAAAAAGTCAATAATTCCAAAGTAAAACCTGCATAAAAATATGTTGTAATTTGTATATTAAATGTGATATAATTATATAAGCTGCAGGAACCCCTGCGAATATATTTAAAACACAGAAAGGGTAAATTTTATGTCAGTTGTAAAAAACATTAAATTCAACAAAAAAGAACTTGAAGACAAAATATACGCTTGTTGGCTTGGTAAAAATATCGGCGGTACAATGGGCGGTCCTTTTGAAGGCATTAAAGATATGATAGATATCCAGGGCTTCACATCTGATAAGGGAGAGCCTCTCCCAAATGACGATCTTGACCTTCAGCTTGTATGGCTAAAAGCGATGCAACAAGTAGGCCCTATTGCACTTGATGCAAATATACTTGCTGAATATTGGATGACATACATTACTCCTCATTGGAACGAATATGGTATAGGAAAGTCCAATATCCGCCAGGGTATGCTTGCTCCTATGTGTGGGGAGGTAAATAATGATGTGTGGAAACATTCTAACGGCGCGTGGATACGTTCGGAAATATGGGCTTGTCTTGCACCCGGCTTACCTAATATTGCGCTTAAATATGCCATTATGGACGCTTCTATCGACCATGGATACGGAGAAGGTACATACGCAGAAATTTTTACTGCTTCATTGGAAAGTATGGCGTTTTTCGAAAACGATATAAGAAAACTTATTGACAAGGCACTTGCATATATTCCTGAAAATTGTCAGGTTGCTCAGTGCGTAAGAAAGGTTATTGAAGAATATGATAAAGGCACAGACTATCGCGAAGTTCGTCAAATGCTTGTTAAAATGACCGAAAACCTTGGCACATTCCAGGCGCCTGCAAATATTGGTTATGTTGTTATCGGCCTTATGTACGGTGAAGGCGACTTTAAAAAGTCTATGATTTACGCAATTAACTGCGGTGATGATACAGACTGTACAGGCGCTACACTTGGTTCTATTATGGGTATTATGGGCGGTACTTCAATTATCCCTGAAGATTGGAAAGAATATATTGGAGATAAGATTATACAAATTTGCATAAATGCTTCATACCGTGCCTGCAACCCAGGTACTTGTACAAAGCTTACAGAATGGGTTATGCAGACAATTCCAACAGTTTTATTCGGCCATGAAATATATATGGAATATACCGATGGCGAAACGGAATTTGATAAAAACTGGGCACTTGAATACAAATGTGCTTACGACGAACATCCAACAAAAGTATTTGACTATTCACCATATTCATATGTAAACAAAAACTGTATGTGTGGTGATGTAACGGTTGAATTTGAGGGTGAACCAAAAATAAAGATTGGAGAACCATTAAAATTCAAATATACTGTAAGAAATACATTGTTAGAATCATATAACTCAGATGTAAATATATTCCTTCCTGATGGCTGGGTAGCAGAATATGACCGTTCCATTTTCATATTAAAACGCACAAGACATTCAGACCGTTTTGTAACATATGAGGTTACGGTTACTGCATGGGAAAACATTTCTTCCAAAAACAAACTTATACTTAGTATTTCATCTCCGGCTCGTGCTATTGAATATGCAATTCCTATAAACATACTTGGTTAATACAAAAATAAAGGACTTTGGATTTATCCAAAGTCCTTTTTATTATCTTCCGTTTACCTTATCGTCAATAGCC
>JAZSRE010000039.1:0-2677 GCA_045538345.1 Clostridia bacterium | reverse complement strand
CAAATCCGTAAGCTTTCAAAGGGTATGAAAAAACAGGTTGCCTTCTGGCTTTCGCTTTCTGCAATGCCTGATGTTTTAATACTTGACGAGCCATTGGACGGTCTTGACCCTGTAATGAGAAAACAGGTTTTAAACCTTGTTATAGCAGATGTTGCAGACAGGGAAATGACGGTTTTGGTTTCTTCCCACAATCTTCGTGAACTTGAGGATATCTGCGACTGGGTTGGTATTATACACAAGGGTAAGATGATTGTTGAAAAGCCTCTTGATGACCTAAAGGGCGGTGTGCATAAATATCAGGTTGTGTTTGAGGGTGACGGTGCAGAAAAGACGGGAGAGCTTGAAGAGGTGCTTCACATTTCAAATACAGGTGCAGTTTACAACATAATAATACGGGGAGAGGCTGATGAAACAGAGGCAAGGATTAAATCCTTAAATACTGTTTTGTGCGAACGTGTAAGCCTTACATTGGAGGAAGTTTTTATTTACGAATTGGGAGGTTTAGGCTATGACTTTAAAAACATCATTGTTTAATAAAGGTATATACAAATCTACTGTAAAGCGTTGCCTTTGGGGTGCTGTGCTGTATTTTATCATTTTACTTATATGTAACATTTTACCTATTGTACTGATGGGAGATTACCATTTGGGCAAAGATATAATTCTTGACAACGGACTGGTATTTGGCTCTGTTATACTTTCTATGTTTGTTCCTACTGCTGTGGCGTTGCTTGTGTTCAGGTACATACATTCCAAAAAAACAAGCATTTTTACCCACAGCTTGCCTGTAACGAGAAATTCTGTGTTTGTGTCATCCCTTGCAGGGGCATTTACGCTTATGTTTGTACCGGTTTTGGTTTGCGGAATTATTTTACTTTTAATGGCACTGACGGGATATGCATACTGTATGAGCGTTGTTTCCTGCCTTGCGTGGACAGGTATGAATTTGCTTGCGTTGTTTTTGATGTTTTCCTGCTCGTGCATTTCTGCAAACATTACGGGAAACGGCTTTGCAATGGTGGTACTAAACGGTCTGCTTCACGGTATTGTACCTTTGGTTACAGTTACTGTAAACGCGGTGGCAGAATGCTTTTTGTACGGCTTTAAAAATATGAACGAGGAAATATCACAGGTTGTGTACAGCAACTTTGTTGTGTGGCTTGGAAGGTCTGCAGATAACATAGCCTACAACTATTATTCGGGTGTAACAGGCAACAGACAATTTGAATTTGGCAGAATGTTTGTGTACATAGCAATTGCAGTGTTGTTTTATGTTTTGTCCTGGATTTTATACAAGGTGCGTAATCTTGAAAATGCCGAGGATGTAGCTGCCTTTAAATGTCTTAATCCCATATTCAAATACCTTGTTACATTCCTTGCGGCAATAAGCAGCTTTGCTTTGTTCCGTGAGCTTTTAAGCTACAGTGTCGGCTGGTTGATTGTAACCGTGGCAGTTGTTACGGCAGTTGCATATTTCGGTGCGGAAATGCTTTTGAAAAAGACATTGAAGGTGTGGAGAGCATATAAGGGCTTTTTGATATTCTGTGCGGGCTTTACCGCCCTGATATGCTTTACTGCATTCACATCATTTTTCGGCTTTGAAAAATATGTGCCCGATGCCCGTAATGTTGAAAGTGTTGCCGTATACGACCATTATCGATATGATGAGCATTTTTCCGAGGATGGCGAATTTGCCGAGTACGTTACAAATTGGCACAAGAACTTTCTGGATGAAAAACAGGGAGTTATTTTAGACCCAAGTATGGCAGGCGGATATTATCAGAGGACCAACATTGTGTATAGGCTTTCAAACGGAAGGAAAGTTGAAAGAACATACTATTTAAGCGAGTCTGAAAAATACAGTGCCTTTGAAGGTTTTTACGAATTTAAAGACTACAAGCTTGCGAACTACGAGATATTCAATAAAAATCCTGAGGATTTATACAGTATGTCGTTGCATTCTGACCGTGGTGCTGCTGCAACAATACAAACCCAGAAACATCGTAAGCAGTTGTACGAATGCTTGTATAAGGATGTAGCTGAGCTTGGCTACGGACAGATTTATACTTCTACATTAGGTAATGTATACCTTGATATTGAATTTAAAAATCCTGATTTTGTACCTGGAATGGGCGGCTCTGCAATTTCTTACTTCAATTGTTCCTTGAACAGAAATTTCAAAAACACCTACAAATGGCTTAAGGACAATGGCTACGGAGAGTGTATACAGGTTGTTAATGAAAATTCACCGCTTTATATTGTGTATGATATGGACTTTTCAATAGGATGGAAGATATATACTGATGATGCAGTGGAATTTGACGGTGTAATTTCAGAAAAAACCGCCGTAACTGACGGAGAAATGAAAGAAAAGGTTTATGATTATCTGGATGAAAGTTATTTTGTATATAACCCAGGGGGTAAGCATTACAGCATTTTTGCTCCTAATGATGAACTTACATACAGTATGGTCGGCAATATTCCTGAAGAGGATATAAAGGATTTTGAAGCGTTTTTAAATAAATAACAAAAAATCGGCATATACGGGAGCGTATATGTCGATTTTTTGTTGAAAAGGGGAATAATATATGGTAAAATAATTCAAAAGGATGTTATGATTATGATAAACGAATTTTCAAGAACAGCACTTTTGCTGGGTGAGGAAAAACTTAATAAG
>JAZSRE010000132.1:0-3687 GCA_045538345.1 Clostridia bacterium | reverse complement strand
AAAAGAACTTAAATAAATATCCCTTTTGGCATCTGTATCTATGCCTTTACCCTCGTAATGTTGAGAGCCATCAAGTTCTATGACAATTTTTGATGTTGCAATGTAAAAATCAACAATATACTTTCCTATAACTTTTTGACGGTTGACAGTTACAGGTAAATGTTTCAAAAAATCATACCATAGATGTTTTTCTTCTTTTGTCATATTTTTTCTTAAAGTTTTGGCATTGTTTGTTAATGCAGAATTGTTTGTTTTATTCATTTTTACCTCGGTGGAGCTTGCTTCGCAAAATTCGATATAAACTCACTTCGTTCGTTTTCGATATAATATAAATCTTTTAAAAAGATTTGTATTTTTATAATTGCTCAAGCATATATTTTTTTACGTTTTCAAGTTTACTTTCTTTCCATTTGCCATCATCTGCTTTTTCTGCCAATGGACAAATTATGTGAAAGTCAAGTGTTTCCCCGGGCACCCTGCCGGTTCGCATAGGTTCCATAAAATGTTTTTGCCATTTTTCTTCCGTGGCATTTTCAAATTCCTTTGGATTTAAAAAAGTTTGTTGGCGTTTTGTGGCTTCCACAAGTACCTTTGCAGAAAGTGGTGCTAAAAGATTGTATTCTTCTTCGCATACATCTGTAAATATTTGTGGAATGTCTGCTTTGACAACACGTTCCTCCCCACGCAAAATTTCAAGCCCCATAGGTTCAAATGTAAAATCATTTTCCGTAAAATTGATTTTTACAAGCAAGCCAATTTCTGTATTAGGTTGAGACCTTTGATAATCTGTATCAAATATAAAATTCCCTAAAGAATAGAAAATAACTTTATCTCCAACTTCTTCAAAATTCATAGGAACATGTGGGTGGTGTGCAACCACAATGTCAGCACCCATTTCAAGATATTTTAAATACCTTTCCCGTGTATAAGGTGAAGGAAGAGGGGTAAATTCCTCTCCGGCGTGTGCTACAACCACACACCAACGGCAATTTGACTTGATTTCATTTATTGTTTTTTGAATTTCATCAAGGTCGCTCCAGCTATAACATCCCGCTTTATTTTCATCTGCAACGCGGCAGGCACGCTGGTAACCTACGCCAAAAAGACCTATGCCGCCTGCTTCGTTAATTACAATGTGCTTTCGTGCATCATTTATATTCATACCTGCACCTATGGTAAGAGCATTGTGTTTTTTTGCATATTGTAGGGTACTTTGTATACCAAATTCACCTGCATCCATAATATGGTTATTGCATATATTCCAGATGTCTGCGTGCATATTGTCAAAAACTTTTGCTGCATCAGGGTTCATGGTATGCAAAAGTGAAGGTGCACCTGTTTCTGAAGTACTTTGGTTAACCTCGGCTATTGGGCCTTCTACGTTTATAACCACATGGTCTGCACCGTGAAGAAAATCAAGTATTTCGGCGGAAATAAGGTTTTTGTCATTCCATTTTCCATCCATATATTTGTCAAAACCAATATCACCAGTAAATACAAAGGAGCTTTCTTTTTTCATATACAAATTCCTTTCAAAAAATTGGATTTCAAATATACTTTATATTGATAATATTTTATAATAATATTATTAGTTTGTCAAATTGCAGATTGGTATATTATAATTTGTATGTTAAATTGTCAAAATTACTTGTAAAAAGTAGCAAAAAGTGATAAAATATAATAGGGTGATTTTTTGCGTATAGCAGAGGTTGTAATAGCCAACAACAGCAGAGAACTAAATAAAAAGTTTTCCTACATTGTTCCTGATGAAATGTGTGTTTTACCGGGGGCAAGGGTTGTTGTGCCATTTGGCAGAGGAAACAAAACTGTTGAGGGTATTGTTACGGGCTTTGCAGATAAATCTAATTATACAAAACTAAAGGCAATTACAAGGTTAATTGATGAAAAACCCCTCTGTACACTTAAGCTTTTAGATCTTGCGGACTACATACAACGTACAAGTGTTTGTACATACTACCAGGCACTTCGTCTTGTTGTGGCGTCAGGCTCTAAAATTAAAACTACACGCTGGATAACTTTGCTTAATAGTGATGTTGATATTGAAAAGGTAAGCGGTCGTTCTGCATCAAAAAAGAAACTTCTTGAAATTCTTAAAGATGCAGGTGGCACTGTTGACTATGGCGCTGCATCATGGGTGCCAAATGTAAGTACCGCAATTAAATCACTAGAAAAAGAGGGGATAATTTCTCTTGATGATACAGTTGCCCAAAATGTAGGGACCAAGCTTGTACGTATGGTACGCCTTACAGATATGGCAGAGTTTAATGAAGATTTTTCGACTCTTCACAAAAGGGCACCAAAACAATTTAAAATGCTTGAGATTTTAAGGCAAACAGGTGATGTTTCTGCAGCTGATATTGTTGCGTTTTCTAACGGGTCTTATGCTGCCCTTAACTCACTTGAACAAAAGGGTATAATAGAATTTTACGACAAAAAAATATACCGTAATGCCTTTGATGTTTCAAATTATCAAAAAACTGAAAAAAAGGTACTTACAGACGAACAAAAATATGTTCTTGAAAGTTTAATCAACAATCAAAAAAAAGGTGATACTAAGCCCAATGTTATCCGTGGTGTTACAGGTAGCGGAAAAACAGAGGTATTTTTACAGATTATTGAATATTATTTAAATATGGGCAAGCAGGCAATTGTGCTTGTGCCCGAAATTTCACTTACTCCCCAGATGGTAGACCGTTTTGTAGGCAGGTTTGGAGAAAAAGTAAGTGTTTTGCACAGTGCCCTTTCAACAGGTGAAAAGTTTGACGAATGGAACAAAATTTTAAAAGGTGAAGTTTCTGTTGCCATTGGTGCCAGAAGTGCGGTGTTTGCACCATTTGAAAACTTGGGTATAATTATAATAGACGAGGAACACGAAACTACTTATAAGTCTGACAACTCACCACGTTATGATGCAAAGCTTGCAGCTATGTATCGTTCAAAAAACGAAAATGCAATGCTTGTTATGGCTTCGGCTACACCTTCGGTAAACACATATTACAAGGCTAAGACTGGGGTATATAACCTATACGAAATGAATAACAGACACAACCTTATGTCTATGCCGAAAATTGAAACTGTTGATATGAGGACAGAACTTAAAAACGGAAATACAAGTGTGTTCAGCAGACGCCTTTTGGATGAAATAAATAAAAATATATCTTGTGGTCAGCAAACAATTTTGTTTTTGAATCGCAGAGGTTTTAACAGTTTTGTTATGTGCCGTGATTGTGGTGAGGCAATTAAGTGCCGAAACTGCAGTATTTCAATGACTTATCATAAAAATTCAAATGTGTTAAAATGTCATTACTGCGGTTTTGAACAAAGTATTCCTAAAGTATGTCCTTCCTGCGAAAGTTCCCGTATACGTTTTATGGGTACGGGTACTGAAAAGGTGGAGGATGAAATTGCTAAAATTTTTGGAGATAATTCCTTTATCCGCATGGATGCGGATACTACTTCGGGCAAAAATTCCCACGAGGCAATTTTAAACAGATTTCAGAATGAAAAGATTCCAATTTTGCTTGGTACACAGATGGTTACAAAGGGGCTTGATTTTCCAAATGTAACTTTGGTAGGTGTGCTTGTGGCAGATATGTCACTTAACATAGATGACTTTCGTGCGGCAGAGCGTACATTCGGACAGATTACTCAGGTTTGCGGACGTGC
>JAZSRE010000005.1:0-9604 GCA_045538345.1 Clostridia bacterium | reverse complement strand
GCTACCACAATGCTGTCTATATTAATTATAGCATAATTTTCCTTTTTTAATACCTGGTTGACTTTTTTTAGTAATAAAATACTTGAAATATCCTTGAATTCTGCGCAGCTGTCGGGAAAAAGCTTTCCAATATCACCTTTTGAAAGTGCGCCTAAAAGTGCATCCATTATTGCGTGTACAAGTACATCTGCGTCAGAATGCCCAAGTAGACCCTTTTCAAAAGGTATTTCTACCCCGCCAAGTATAAGCTTTCTGCCATCTGTAAGCTTGTGTACGTCGTAGCCGTTACCTATTCTCATAAGTCATTCTCCTTTGCAAGAATTGATGATACAAGGTCAATGTCATCTTGTACCGTAACTTTAATGTTGTCTCTGCCGCCTTCAACCATGGAAACTTTTACACCTATGCTTTCTAAAAGCATACAGTCGTCTGTTGCACCTTCTGTATTACCTTCGTTATATGCCTTTAACAGAAGGGCTTTTTTAAACACCTGAGGAGTCTGTATGGCCCATAAGCCTTCGCGGTTAACTGTGTCGGTAATTATACCGTTTTCGTCAACTTTTTTAAGTGTGTCGGTTACAGGGAAGCCAAGTGCTGCTGCGCCTGTTTCTATAGCTTTTTTAACGGTATTTTCAATATGCAAGGGTTTTATACAGGGGCGGACACCATCGTGTATAGCAACAAAATCACCCTTTGCGGCACACAATCCATTTTGTACAGAATCTGTACGTGTATTGCCTCCCTTTACAATTTCAGTTACCTTACTAAGTTTAAATTCTTTTGCAATATCCCACATAAGAAGTATATCTTCTTCTTTTGTAACAATAATAATTTCGTCTATTATATCTGTTTTTTCAAATGCCTTAAGCGTATGGGCAATAACAGGAATGCTATTTACTTCCACAAGTTGTTTTTTTGTGGAAATTTTCATTCTTGTACCACTGCCTGCGGCAACTATAATAGCAGATACATTTTGTTTGTTGTCAGAAAAATTAAGCAAATTTCTCACCTCTTAAAAATTTTACCATATTTTATATAAAGTGGCAATACATATTTTAAACTGCAAAAACCAAAATAAAGCAGAGGTGATTTATTTTGGCGTTATCTTTTTTAAGAACTGTTATATTGTACCTTCTTGTAGTTGTAGGTTTGCGGATAATGGGTAAAAGGCAAATAGGGGAAATGCAACCATCAGAGCTTGTTGTAGCAATTATGATTTCCGACCTTGCAGCTATACCTATGCAGGATATTGGTTTTTCCATTTTTTCGGGAATTATACCTATATTTACGCTTATAGTTATGGAAATATTATTATCACAATTTTCTCTTAAAAGCAAAAAATTCCGTCGTTTTATGACAGGCAAGCCAAGTGTGATTATTCACAATGGAAATATATTAAGAGAAGAAATGCAAAAAATAAGGTTTAACATGGATGACCTTAACGAACAATTGCGCATACAGGGGTATACAAAAATATCTGATATAAATTTTGCAATATTGGAAACAAACGGTCAGCTTAGCATAATTCCCAAAACAAAAAAGCAAGCACCCACAGTTTACGATGTTGAAAATATAGTAAAGGATAAGGAGGATAATAATTGAAATCTGTTATAAGCGCATTGTTTATTTTTGTACTGATTATTATTTTATCAATTATTTCTTCGTGCTATATAAATAATTCGGTGGACGAAATGTTGCAACAAGTGTATGAAAATGAAAAATATATTGCACAAAATAATTGGGAAGAGGTGAAAAATGGCGTAGAAAGTATAAAGAAAATATGGGATAGTAGAAAAACGGTGTCTTCCTTTTTTCTAAACCATGCCTCAGTGGATTTGATAGATGCAAGTATTGAAAAGCAAATAAACTCTGTTACATTACGGGAAAAGTCTGTTTTTTATTACGAAAACAACAAATTTATGCTGTTAATTAATAGCCTGAAAGAGCAACAAAAAATCAGCTTTGAAAACGTTTTTTGAATTTGTTAATATTGTATGAATTTCCAACGAATTGTTACAAAACTATTGCAATTTTGAAAAAAATGTAATATAATTGTTATGTCCTGATTTAAAATAGCTAAATTTTTGAGGTGATAAATTGAAGTATAGTTTAAAAACGGGACGTTTGAAATTTGAGGCTGCTGACAGAAAGTTTATAAAGGCACGTCCTCAAAAAACAAGAAGACTTATTAGATTTCCGTCTTTAATATTAAAACGTCCGGTTTCAAACGAAAAAACAATTGATTCATTGAATAAGCAGTTAGGCAGGCATATTATTAAGTTTAATAAGAAGAATGAGAAAAATTCTATAATCAGACTATTAACCGCAAACGAGGCATTTAAAATGGCAAAAAGGACGGCTGTTTATGGCGCTGCATTCTGTGTAATGCTAGTTTTGGTTTATGGTTCTGTTGCTTCGATGAATCTTACATTTGCAAAACAGGTAATTGCTAACGGTACACCCGTTGGTTTAATAACAAACGTTGATGAATTTGAAAAAAATGTAACCGCTCTTGAGGAACAGATTAAAACTGTTTCAAACGGTGAGTTTTCGGAAAAAGCAAAGCTTGTATATATTACAAGGCTTTGTTTCGAAAAAGATATTACGTCTAAAGAAGATATTCTTCAAAACGTTATGGGAACGTACGACGCAACAACTTTGGGCTATTCACTTTATGTTGACAATAATCTTGTGTGTGCAGCTAAAAGTAATGACGAAATAAAGGCTGTTTTAAATGAATATAAAAAACAGTTTGACGTTGATGTTCCGGGGGCTATTGTTGAGTTCAACCAGAAGGTTGATATGGTAAAAGAATATGTTCCGATTGCATATCTTTGTTCTGCTGATGGAATTTTAAAGTCCATTACAAAAACAAGAGAAGCTGAAGTTGAATATGTTGTAAAAAACAACGACACAATGTGGGATATCGCTATGAGCCACAATATGAGTGTTGATGAAATTATGGAATTTAATCCGGAAATGACAGACCTCATTAAGGAAGGCGATGTTTTAAAACTTAGCAAGAGTGAACCTATTTTACAGGTTAAGGTAAGTTATACTGAAACTGTTGAGAAAGCAATTCCTCATGATAACGAAAAGGTAAATGACAGTAGTTTGAGAAAAGGTCTTACTAAAGTAGTTGTTCAGGGTACAGACGGCAAAAAGGCTGTTACACAGGAAGTTGTTATGCTTAACGGCAAGAAGGTTGCAGTAAACGTAATAAAAGAAAACGTGTTGGAAGAAGCTGTTTCCGGCAAGATAAAAGTGGGAACAAAGATTGTTTCGGGCGTAGGGTCTGGTAGATTTTCAAGACCTACCTATGGTACAATTACTGCACGTTATGGCTCGGGTGGTTCAAGGTGGTCGTCAGGCAGACATACCGGTCTTGACTTTGCTGCCCCTACAGGTACACCTATTACTGCTGCAGATTCGGGCAGAGTTACTTTTGCCGGATGGAAGGGCAGTTATGGATATATGGTAATTCTAAACCACGGAAACGGTTATGAAACATATTATGCTCACTGTAGCAGACTTTTAGTAAGTGTTGGAGAAACTGTTACAAAGGGCGAAGTAATAGCAAAGGTGGGCAATACCGGCAACAGTACGGGGTCCCACTGTCATTTTGAAGTAATATATAACGGCGTTTCCAAAAATCCGGAAAATTACCTTAAATAATTTGAGATAGGAGTATTGTTATGGAAAAAACAATTTTAATTGTTGATGATGAAGAACCAATAGTTGACATACTCAGATTTAATTTAAAAAAAGAAGGATACAATGTTTTGGAGGCTTATGATGGTGAAAGTGCTCTTAACATAGCGCTTGAAAAAAATCCTGATTTAATATTACTTGATGTAATGTTGCCGAAAATGGACGGGTTTACTGTTTGCCGTAAGCTTAGAGAACGTATTTCAACACCAATTTTGATGATTACAGCACGCGAGGAAGAGGTTGATAAGGTTTTGGGCCTTGCCTTGGGTGCTGACGATTACATAACAAAGCCTTTTTCTATAAGGGAACTTATGGCAAGGGTGCAGGCTAATCTTCGTCGCGGAAGCCAGGATTTTACTTATATAAACGTAAATTCCGACACTACAAGTATGAAGCACGGTGCACTTACCATAAATATTGATAAATATGAGGTAAGAAAAAATGATGAAATTATAGACCTTACCTTGAGGGAATTTGAGTTGTTGAAGTTTTTGTCTTTGCAACCAGAAAAGATATATTCCCGTGAAGCTTTGCTTGAAAAGGTATGGGGTTATGAATATTATGGTGATGTACGTACAGTTGACGTTACTGTAAGACGTCTTCGCGAAAAAATAGAGGATGACCCGTCAAATCCACGTTTCGTTGTTACAAGACGTGGAGTAGGTTATTATTTTGCAAAACAGGTATAGTCCTTGTTGACAAAGTAAGAGGTATTATATATAATTTATTTTATACATATAATTGTTGGAGGTTAATACATATGAGAGAAAAACTTGGTGCGTTGATTCAGTTTCTTGCTGTAATTGCAATGGCTATATTGTTGTTTTGGGGTGTAGGCGGTGCATATCAGGAATATTTTGGAAGCGAAGTAGTTAATGCAGCTAAGCTTTCAATTCGTTTGATTGCTGTTGCTGTTGGTTTCGGCGTTGGTATTTTAGGTATTGTAGGCGGAAACTTGTTGAAAAAATAATTATAAAAACAAAAAGGTATGTTGTACAACAACATACCTTTTTTATTTTGTTTAATATTTTCCAGCTTTTACCAACTTTTTTACTGCGCGAAAAGCTTCACTTTCCCCTTGCTCGTTTAGGATTATAAGAATTTCCTTAAGTTTTTCGGCAGTTTCAGGGTGCATAATATTTTTGGCATTTCCACGTTCGAAATATTCAAGTGGGTGAGCATTTGTGTAATTTTTGCCCTGATACGTTTTGCTTGCTGCAACTCGGTCGCAAAACATTTCTGCCAAAAACCTTGCAGGCATTTTAATAGGGCATACAAGTTTTGTTTTGGGGTTGTAGTCTGTCCAATATTCAAAGTGATGACGGTTTATGCCCTTATGGTGCATCCATGCAAGGGAATATCCATAATCTGCTCTTTCACCTTCGTTAGGGCTTTTTACGCCTGTATAATACTTAATGCCTTGTTTGAATTCGGTAGGTGAATATTTTGACATATCGTGAAACAAGCCCTGCAATAATATGCCCGATTTTGCACAATGTGATATAACCGCGTGTCGGTGTTTTGTAATTGTGATTAAATGACCAAAAAATTTTTTCATCTTATATCTTCTTTCAAAATTAAGGGGATGTATAAATACATCCCGCATTTTAATTATTTATAGCCGTTTTTATTCATTGACTGCCATTTCCATGTATCGTTACACATATCTTCCAAAGTCTTTTTGGCTTCAAAGCCAAGCTCTGCTTTTGCTTTTGCAGGGTCTGCATAACATACTGCAATGTCCCCCGGGCGTCTGTCAACAATTTTGTAGTTGATGTCGTGTCCGCAGGCTTTGCCAAAAGCTTTTACCATATCAAGTACACTGTAACCGTTACCTGTACCTACGTTGTAGGTAAGAACGCCTTGCTTTGTAGCAATCTTTTCTACGGATTTAACGTGAGCATCAGCAAGGTCTACTACATGGATGTAGTCACGTACGCCTGTACCGTCAGGAGTGTTATAGTCACCGCCGAAAACAGACAAACATTCCAATGTACCGATAGCAACACGTGAAATGTAAGGTACAAGGTTGTTTGGAATACCGTTAGGGTCTTCACCCATTGTACCGCTTGCGTGTGCACCAACAGGGTTGAAGTAACGAAGAATTACTATATCCCATTCGTTGTCAGAAACATAAAGGTCACGCAAAATTTCTTCTATAAAAAGCTTTGTTCTGCCATAAGGGTTTGTTGCGTGTAGGGGAAAATCCTCTGTAATAGGCACGGTTGCAGGGTCTCCGTAAACTGTTGCTGAAGAACTGAATACAATTTTCTTAACGTTGTGTTTTGACATAATGTCGCAAAGGTTAAGAGTACCTGTAATATTGTTGTGATAGTATCTCATAGGAATTGCAACACTTTCACCAACTGCTTTAAGTCCCGCAAAGTGAATAACTGCATCTATTTTATTTTCTTCAAAAACTTTGTTTGTAGCATCGTAATCAAGTAAATCTACTTCGTAAAATTTAAAATCTTTACCTGTTATTTTTTTTACTCTGTTTAAAGACTCTACACAACTGTTGTCAAGGTTATCAAGTACAACAACGTTATGCCCTGCCTCTAAAAGCTGAACACAAGTGTGGCTGCCTATATAGCCTGCACCGCCTGTTACTAATATATTCATTTTAAAAAACCTCCCAGTTTATTGCTAACAAAATTATACACCAAAAAAAATGTATTGTAAATGAATTTTTTTATTATTTACTTACTTTTTACATATTCTATAAGTGGGGTAATAGAATTTTTGTCCGAAAAGTCATCATTTGCATCACAAAGGTCAACCAAAAGTTTTTCCATTTCTGATGGGTTTTCTTTTCCGGACATTATTTTTTTCAAAGTTTTAAGGGCTGTTCTGTGAACAAGTGAAAGTTCGTCTAGTATCATTTTACCCATAAAGTTAAAAATTTTAATATTTTCAGGCACGCCTGTTTTAAAATTCTTTTCCAAAACAAGTTTGTCATAATATTCGCGATATTCAAGAGGGGTAATTGCCGTTGTGAATATGGCGATTTTTTTGTCGCTTAGTTTTTCCATATTCTTTGTAAGCAGGCTTACACCGTTTATTACTTCGGCATACAAACCTCCGCCGTATATTATGCAATCGTATTTTAAAAGTTTGTCAATTTTAATATCTTTTGCATCTGCAATTTCACAACCAAGGGCTTCACTAATCCATTTTGCATACTGCTTTGTTGCTCCGTACTTACTTTTATAAATTACAATAGTATTCATTTTAAAAACTCCTTTTATTTGCGATAAAGTTTTACGACACATTCTATGTGGCTTGTTTTCGGGAACATATCAACAGGATATATTATATCTGCTTTGTATCCGTATCCGTCAAGTATTTTTAAATCCCTTGCCAGAGTAGCGGGGTTGCAGGAAACATAAACAATTTTTTTTGGGTTTATTTCATCTATTGTTTTTAGAAGTTTTTCATCGCACCCTTTTCGTGGTGGGTCTATGATTATTACATCTGTATCTTTAAAGTTCTCTGCCAAATCTTCAGAATTACCTACATGAAATTTTGCGTTTTTTATGTCGTTTAGTATGGCATTTCTCTTTGCATTTTCTATTGCTTCAGGCACAATTTCCACGCCTGTTACTGTTTTTGCATTTTTTGCAAGGTAAAGCCCTATTGTACCTATACCGCAGTATAAATCAAGGATATTTTCATTGCCATTAAGGTCTGCAAGTTGTGCCACCTTGTCGTAAAGTACTTTTGTCTGTTCGGGGTTAATCTGAAAAAACGACTGTGGAGAAATTTCAAAATAAAGGTCACCGATTTTATCCGTTACAGTAGCCTCACCCCAAAGCAGAATGTTTTCTTTTCCCAAAATCACATTAGTATTTTTGGGGTTTATATTTTGTATAACGGAAATATTTTCACCAAACTCGTTTTTTAACATACTTACAAGGCAGTCGGCATTTTTAAGGTCTTTTGATGCGGTAACTATACAAATCATTACCTGGTTTGTAAGAGTGCATCTTGTAAAAATATGGCGTATAACGCCCTTGCCTGTTGCTTCGTCGTATGGTTTAACGTGAAAATCTGCCATAAACTGTTTTACAATTTCAATTACACGGTTTGATTTTTCGTGCTGAATAAGGCAGTTGGAAACAGGTATAACCCTATGACTTCGCGGTGCGTAAAAACCTATTCCTTCAGGTGTTACGGGAAATTGCGATTTGTTACGGTAGTGCATTTTTGTACTGCCCAAAGTGTTGGCTACCTCTATATCAAGCCCCCCTATACGCTGTATACAATCACGCACCTTGTTGGTTTTATTTTTAAGCTCCATTTCGTAGGTGCAGTGGTGGTAATCGCAACCGCCACACTGATAAAAAACAGGGCATTTCGGTTTTGTTCTTTCATTGGACGGATTGATAACATTAACAATTTTTCCAAAGGCATAGTTTTTAAGTACTTTTACTATAAGTACTTCTACCATTTCGCCCAAAAGAGCATAGGGCACAAACACAGCAAAACCGTCAATTCTGCCGATGCCTTCCCCTTTTTCGCCTACACCTGTTATTTCGGTTGTATAAGTTTTGTTTTTTTCTATCATACAATTTCACCTGTCATATATTCACTGTCATATCCTGTAAGCTTTACATTTACAAGCTTACCCTCACAACATTCACCTTTGGCAAAAACCTGAATAAAGTTTGATGTATGTCCTTCCCACAATCCGTCTGTTGTTTTTCGTTCTGCGAGTATTGTAACGACTTTTCCAACATACTTTTCAAAAAAGTCTTTTTTTAGGATTTTTCCTGTTTCAATCATTTTTTCGCAACGGATATTTTTTGTGTTTTCGTCAACCTGATTTTCCATTTTATCTGCAACAGTACCTTTTCTGCGAGAATATGGAAAAACGTGTATCTGACTAAATCTTGCATTTTTAACAGTTTCTATGCTTTCTTCAAATTCGGCGTCTGTTTCACCCGGGAAGCCTACCATAACATCTGTTGTAAGCGCACAGTCATCAAATGCAGTTTTAAGCATATTTGCGGCTTTTAAATATTCTTCTGCAGTGTAGTGGCGTTTCATACGCTTAAGGACCGATGTTGACCCGCTTTGCAAAGCAAGGTGGAACTGATGACAGAAATTATCAAGTTTTTTGATACGTTCAATAAATTCATCAGTAATAAGGTTGGGTTCAAGAGAACCTAAACGCACACGTTCAATTCCTTCAACCGAGCATACCGCTTCTATAACCTCAATCAAACTACTGTTTATATCTACGCCATACATGGCAAGGTTTATTCCTACAAGCACAATTTCTTTATATCCGTTTTTGGCAAGTTCTTCTACTTCCGAAATTGTTGAATCTATAGTTTTTGAGCGCAAAGGTCCACGTGCAAATGGGATAATGCAGTATGTGCAGAAGTTTCTGCAACCGTCCTGGATTTTGAGAGTGGCACGGGTGCGGTTTTGGTGAGTTGACTTTAAGTCCTCAAAAACCTTGGGAATTTCAGCTTTTACTCGGTTTTGTCTATTGCCGTCAAAACCTTCAACATACTCCACAACCTTTGTACGGTCTGTTGTGCCCATTATAATATCTATATCTTCAATTTTTGCAACTTCATCAGGGGCAACCTGAGAATAGCAACCTACAACCGCTACTATACTTTCGGGGTTATTCTTTTTTGCACGGCGTATCATCTGCCGTGATTTGCGGTCGCTCATAGCTGTAACCGTACAGGTGTTTATAACAAAAATGTCTGCATCTTCACTTTCCGTAACTTCATAGCCCGCATTTTCAAAAAGACCTTTCATAGCTTCGGTTTCGTATAAATTAACCTTGCAACCAAGGGTTAAAAATTTTACTTTTTTCATAACATTACCTCAAAAAATATGGATACATCCATTTTAACATATTTAAAAGGATTTC
>JAZSRE010000163.1:0-2308 GCA_045538345.1 Clostridia bacterium | reverse complement strand
GGGTATTTTAACATACATTTTTGCAGAACCGTTGCTTGGAATATATATTTCAAAAGATACAGCAGATTATGCAACAATAATTAAGGAAGGCACCGCATATATAACGGTATGTGGTTTACCGTATTTCCTTTGCGGTATTCAGGATGTATTTACCGGTTCTCTTCGTGGATTGGGACATTCCAAAATTCCTATGGTCAATTCCCTTCTGGGTGCGTTTGTAGTTCGTATGGCATGGGTAATTTTTGTTTTGCCGCATAACCGTCAGGTGTGGTTTTTGTATCTGTGTATCCCTATAGCGTGGATATTTACAATCGCTATGCATGCTACCAATTTTATGTTAGTACGTAAAAAGACAATAGAAAAAATGTATTCACAACAGTAGTCGTTTTATTGCACAGGAGGTTTTTTTATGGCAGCAGTAAGATATGAAATAGATATGACTAAGGGGTCTATTTTGAAAAACATGTTAAGATTCGCTTTACCCTTAATGCTTACCAATATTATGCAGCTTTTATACAATGCTGCAGACCAGATTGTAGTAGGAAGATGGGCAGGTCCGCATTGTCTTGCGGCAGTTGGTGCAACAAGCTCTTTTACGGTACTTCTTACCAATCTTTTTATCGGGTTATCAATAGGTGCAAATGTTGCTGTATCAAAAAGATATGGAGCAAGGAATTTGGATAGCCTTAAAAGGGCAACGCATACAACAGTACTTTTGAGTTTTTTCGGAGGTATTGCGTCCTGTATTTTAGGTCAGCTTCTGTGCAGACCGGTGTTGGAACTTATGGGTACACCGCAGGATGTAATTAATCTTTCTGTACTGTATATGAGAGTTATTTTTATTGGCGTACCTGCACAGATTATATACAATTTCGGTGCGGCGATTCTTCGTTCAGTGGGTGATACAAAAAGACCGCTTTACATACTTTCTGTTACGGGAATTGTAAATGTTGTTTTAAATCTTTTTCTTGTAATAGGCTTTGGTATGGACGTTGCAGGTGTTGCAATAGCTACTGCAACTGCACATTATCTTTCTGCGGCGGCAATTATGTATTCACTTACAACAAGTGATACTGTTTACAGAGTAAATCTTAAAAAACTAAAAATACACAAAAAAGAGATAAGGGATATTGTTTCCGTAGGCATACCTGCGGCAATACAATCATCTGTTTTCAGTCTTAGTAATATGGTGGTGCAGTCTTCATTAAATTCATTTGGTACTGCGGCAATGGCAGGACGTACTGCGGCACAGAGTGTAGAAAGTTTTGTACATACTTCAATGGATTCCTTCCATCAGGCAACAGTTACTGCAGTGGGGCAGAATTATGGCGGCAAACAGGAAAAACGTATATATAAATCCATAAAAACCGGTCTTGCCTGTTCCATAGTTGCGGGGCTTGTTTTAGGTTCTTTGGTATATGTTTTTGGCAGACAACTTCTTGGAATTTATATTGTAGGAAATCCTGAAGCAATAGAATATGGTATGTTGTATATGATGATTTGCGGCTTGCCGTACTTTATCTGCGGTATAATGAATGTACTTGCAGGTGCATTGCGAGGCTTGGGACATTCTAAGATATCGGCACTTAATTCAGTAATCTGTACTTGCGGATTCCGTATATTCTGGATATTTGCAGTTTTACCTTTTGTGCCTGAAGCATGGTTTTTATTCTTGTGCTGGCCGATTTTGTGGATACTTGTGTCAATTTGTCATACAATAAACTTGTTGGCAGTACGCAAAAAAACTATGCAAAAAATGTATGCACATCAATAGGGGATGGGATTTGATGAAACAAATTGTAAAAACAAAAATAGTATACAGTATGGAAAATGATGAAATTCACATTGCACCAAACGGGCTTTATGTACGCGACGTTGTAATAGATGCAGGAATAGGAGAAGAGGTATATATTGGTCAGATTTCCGATATACATCTTAACTATTGCAATCAAAAGGATTTTGATGAAGCAAATCCCGTTTTGATGAGCACATATAAAAACAGATTGTGGTGTGCAAATGGCGAAACTGTACCGAAACTTCAAAAGGCTCTTGAGTTTTTGGAAGATATAGATCAGCTTGTGGTAAACGGTGATACATTGGATTATCTTTCTCACGGTACAATTGAACTTATGGACAGAGAACTTTGGGAAAAGTGTCCTGATGTTATTGCAACTGTTGGCGGTCATGAGGTTGTACGTCAGATGCAGGGAGAAATTTGTGACCCTCAACCTTACGATGAGAGAGTTGAAATAATAAAAAATTACTGGAAACACGATGTTTATTATGTTTCAAAGGTTATAAAGGACAA
>JAZSRE010000060.1:0-5332 GCA_045538345.1 Clostridia bacterium | reverse complement strand
TGCTAACCTTTTACAGATAAGTGAAACACAGATGACACACATTACAAATGTTGAAGTTGGTCACGGTCTTGTTAAGGTCGGTTCATCCTTTGTCCCCTTTGAAAGAAAGTTCCCGAAGAATACGGAACTGTATAAACTTATGACCACTAAGGTCGGAGAATTGAATTAAAGAAAGTAGAGGTTTTTATTTATGTATAAGATTAATAATTTTCAGAATAACGATGATGTAAGGGTTCTCGATGAAAGAGGACCCTTTACCATTATTGAATACAAGAAAGATCTGAGTGTTACACCTTCAACGGCAATGCTCGCTTTCTTCTGTAACGAGATGAATGTAAGAAAACGTCAGCTCATCTGCAACCTTGCGGAAGCTGATGTCACAGTACAGGCAGGAGCAATGCAGTGGTCTGTCGGTAATGTGAATGCGACAACAGGCATTAAGGGTGTAGGTGACCTTTTCGGCAAGGCAATCCGTGGCAAGGTTACGGGTGAAAGTGCAATCAAGCCTGAATATACGGGTAACGGCACTCTCGTTCTTGAACCTACCTATAAGCATATTATTCTTATGAATACAGCCGACTGGAACGGCGCAGTTGTTCTTGACGACGGTCTTTTCCTTGCTTGTGATTCAGCTCTTGAACAGAAAGCAGTAATGCGCACAAACATTTCTTCAGCGGCTCTCGGTGGTGAAGGCCTTTTCAATCTCGGACTTACAGGCAACGGTATGGTTGCCATTGAATCAAGATGTCCGAAAGAAGAACTCATTGAAATTGAACTCAATAACGATGTTCTCAAGGTTGACGGTAATCTTGCACTTGCCTGGAGTAAGTCACTCGATTTCACGGTTGAGCGTTCAGGCAAAACACTTGTAGGTTCTGCCGCATCCGGCGAAGGTCTTGCAAATGTTTACAGAGGTACAGGCAAGGTTCTTCTTGCTCCTATTGATAAGACAATGCTGTACAACACTATCAACTGAACTAATCAAAACTGAATTTAATTTAGGAGGTGACTATGGGTAAAGGTATTAAGACTCGTGAAGTAGTCAAAAATATTAAGGTTCATGATACTGCTGTAAATGTCGGTGACAGAATGAAAAACACTGGTGTCAAAACAAAAGACACCGTTAATGAAAACATCAATCAGGCTGATAATGTCACACCTGAACAGTATGCAACAGATAAAGTTTCTGAAGCAATGCGAACAGGTAGTGAAAGTGTTGCTGTCGGCACAGAAAAAGCAATCCGTAAGGGTACAAGTAAAGCGAAAGATAAAATCAAAGAGAAAAGAGCCGAGAAGAAAGCTGCAAAAGAAATGGAGAAAGAACCCGAAAATCCACCTGAAGAAGCTCCTGAAGGCGAAAAACCAAAAGGGGAGAGCAAATCTTCCCCGAAAGAGAAATCATCTGAAACCGGAAAACAGCAGAACAGTCAGAAAACCACTAAATCTAAATCAGACAAAGGCGATGCTAAAGTTGTTAAAGAAAAGCAGGATAAACCCGTAATCAAAGAAAAATCTCAGGCACCGCCTAAAACAAAGACACAGCCTGAAACAACAGTTGAGGAAATAAAGAAACCCCGACAAAGAAAGCAAACTGCACCTAAAACCAAAGGTAAAGCCAATATTAAAAAGCTCGGTGCCGAAAAACAAACAGTTAAGACGGTCAATAGCGAAGCACGCAAGATAAAGCAATCACAGAGAAGTCTTAACAATACTGTCAAAGGTATTAAGAAAGCAGAGAAAACTGCAAAAACAGCAAAGAGCGTAGCCAAGAAAATTGCATCTGCTACAAAGAAAAGTGCAGAGGTTGCAAGAAGAACAAAACAGGCAGCACAAGCAACTGCAAAAGCGACAGTTAAAACCGTTAAGGTTGTGTCAAAGGTAGTTGTTGAAGCGGGCAAGGCTGTTGTTGCAGGAGTTAAAAGCATAGGTGCTGCTATTGCGGCAGGCGGAGTTCCTGCTATTGTGATTGTAATCGTTATCTGCTTAATTGGTGCTATTGGCGGTACTTGTTTCGGTATCTTCCTTGCAAACGATGAAACAACCGGCACGAACAAAACAATGTCACAGGCTATATCTGAACTCACATCCGAACACTATGCAAATCTTACTGCAATGAAAGCATCATACACTTATGATTTACTTGAAGTGCGAGGTAACACCTCGATAAATTGGAAGGATGTTCTTGCGGTGTATGCAGTAAAAACAACCTCAGGCGACAATCCGCTTGAGGTTGTAACATTAGATGATGCTAAAATGGATCTTCTTCGTGAAATTATGAAAGATATGAACACAATGACAGGTGTTGTTACTCCTAAAGTTGTTGCAGAAACTACCGTTACAACAGATGAAAAAGGCAATTCTGTTAAAACAACAACCTATGTCACAAAGAAGGTTCTTACAGTATCAATTCTTCAGTTGAGTGTAGATGAAATTTCTGCTCTTTACAATTTCAATGACGAGCAAAAAGCATTGTTGGAGGAACTGATGAGTGATGAATATTCCGACTTGTGGGGAGATCTTCTTGGAGCAAGCGGACAGATTATTCAAAGCGGCAGTTCTTATGTCGGCACAGGTATGTTTACTTGGCCGTTTGAAAGTACACAGACAATTACTTCTCGTTTCGGTACTCGTGTTGACCCGATTTCAGGTGAAGTAAAAACTCATGGCGGTACAGATATTGCAGCTCCGCTCGGCACACCTATTCTTGCAGCGGCTGATGGAACAGTAGTAACTGCAACTTGGCATAATTCCTACGGATATTATGTCAAGATTAAACACGATGACACTTATTCAACTCTTTACGCTCATTGTTCTGCACTCCACGTCTCTGCCGGACAGACAGTAAAACAAGGACAGGTAATCGCTGATTGCGGTTCAACAGGTTACTCAACAGGACCACATTGCCATTTTGAGGTCATTCAGAACGGTGTCAGAGTTGATGCGTTGAGGTTTTATAGTTAAAAAGTTAGTTTTTGTGGTTTTAACTTGTGCACACGCTACGATGCTATATAATTGAGAGATTATTTATATTAATAAAACAAAAACTGACCTGCTTAAAGCTTAAAGCAGGTCAGTTTTTTGTAGAATTATATTATTGATATTCTATAATAATAACAATAATATGTTACCATTTAATATAATAACTGTTACTCGTATCTGAGCGGATATTATAATATGCCATTATTGATGCTCCAATAGCAACAGCATCTGCTTTACAACTACCATCAAGTATATGGCAATATTTTATAGAAGCTGTGAGAGAATATTTTGATAACAATCCATCCATATCTTTTTTTAACCGCGGGATACCATTAAGCAGTCTACCAGAAAAAACAATCAAATCTACGTTTAGGGTATTTGAAATAAAACAAAGTATTTGTGCTACGAGATGCTTGAGAACTTTATAACGATATGGATGCTTTTGGTCAAAATCCTTTAACAGGTAACTTTTGGTTTTCTTTGAAAAATCATCAACATTATTTGAATTAAATACTTTAATGCGAATTAATCTCTCTAGACAACTAGCATTCCCGCATGCACATTCTCCTTCATCAAACTTTATGTTATTTTCTCGATGTTCATTACCTTCTTCATCAATCCATTCGTACTTCTGTTTATCTTTAGCTTCTTTATTCTTTAATTCAGGACTTAAACTTTTATCAATTCTAATCTCTTTATATGTTATTGGTATATGTCCAAGTTCGCCTACAGCTCCAGAAGCTCCAAGCATAAGGCTATTATTGAAAATGAATCCACAACCAAGCCCATATCCCATATAAACAGATGCCATATTAGGCTTATCTCGATTTATACGTTCCGGATTATTCTCGTTATACAACCATTCTTTCTCATACACAGTTGCTGCTACAGTATCATGACATAAATGATATGTTATTTTAGATTTAGCAATTCTTTCTCTTAAATCGCTTCGCAATATTTTTGAAGTCGGCATTGCAACAAATTTTGGGATATTAGGACAAAAGGAAATCTCATCATTATTCTTATCTATAATTCCAGGGAGAGAAACACCGATAGCAACTAAATTTCGGGTAGCGTCATTTTCAAATAAATCTAATGCTGTTTCAATAATAATGGAACATATATCTTGAACTTCAACATTGTCACACATTGATTTAAAACATAATATTTCTTCTGACAAACTCTTTCCCAAAACTATTTCGAGATTTTTTTTAAAAGATAAAAATAAATCTGAATCATCAGTGTTTTTCCCGATTGATTCAAAGTTAAATCGGGTTATAACTGCTTTGCATTCGGTTGCGCCGACAGCAACACCTAAAAAATAAGCGAATGAACCATTTGGAAAAAAGCGTTGTAATTTAGAATCCTTGCTATCTAAAAGAACATTCCTTGTTATTAAATCATCTATAGTTGATTTTACCGTAGGCCATGAATAAACAACTTGATTAGCAATGGATTTGTAATCGGTTGAATCAATATGCCTGAGCGTGTCTATAATATAACGATGTTCTCCTATAAGTTTGAGTGTTTCTGAACTGCCTAATCCCATAATTAATCGACCTTCACTTAATGTTAATAATATAATTATATCAAAACATATTTACATTTGTCAACAGTGCATTGTTTATTTTTTAATTTTTATACAATTTTATATAACTTGCACAGATTAACGCTTTAAATTTTTATCAGCTCCATAGAAGTTTTAAATCGAAAATTATTGATTGAGAGTTTTTAATGTGTTATTATTTTAACAGAGAGTAATATAACTCTCAAAACACAAGGGGAGTTGATACGAAATGAGAAAAATGAAAGCCATAATATCTGCATTGTTTCTTATTGTTGTTGCGATCAATATGATGTGGTCATTTACGATTAAATCATTTGCCGCAAATGAATCATCGCAACAGAACAATGAACCGTCTGACACGGGGCAGTCTGTTGAAGAAACATCTGAAAACACAACAAAAACAGGGGATAAAGCGAAGCATTCAATAATTTTCTTTGTTGATTATGTTTTCTGGAAAGCTATTGAAGAAGCGGTGAGAAACTACGTTAAAGATTTATTTCAAAGAATTAAGAATTCAAAATTCTTTAGAAAGCATAGGGCTAGGAGTAAATATAAAAGGAAGAACAAACACAAAAGGAAGAAATAAATATATAATTGGAGAAAATTAAATATGGTGATTTCACTACATTAAAGGTTACGGTAAATTCATAATATCGTAACCTTTTTTATGTAATTATACAAAAGGTAATCATTTGGTTTTTAAAATGTTTTGAAAACGTTGTTCTAATTAGTTTGAGATTAATGTAACATGGTAATTAAATTGTTATGTATTGATGTTATTTAAAT
>JAZSRE010000100.1:0-10297 GCA_045538345.1 Clostridia bacterium | reverse complement strand
AGACCGCTTGGCCTCCGACTTACTGTTTTTGCAGGTATGGGCTTTGCGGCAATATTCAAATTTATTATAGATGGCCTTAAGGCTGTTCCCGGGGAAATTACTTTTGCAGTAAAAGGTTTTGCCGGCGCCATTGGGACACAGATATACCCTGCGGTAATGAGCGTTGGTTATATTTGCGGACCACGTATTTCTTCTTATATGTTTGCAGGTGGTTTGCTAAGCTGGTTGGTTTTGATACCACTTATAGTTTTGTTTGGTGAAAATATTGTTATGTACCCCGGTACAGAAACAATTGGTACAATTTTTGAAGCAGGCGGTGCAAGCGCTATCTGGAGTTCGTACATCAGATACATTGGTGCAGGTGCATTGGCGGCAGGCGGTATTATAAGCCTTATTAAGTCGTTGCCTCTTATCATCCGTACTTTTGCTGACGCTATGAAGAGTATTTCACAAAAGACTGTTGTTAGTAATGAGAGAACTGCACAGGATATTAATATTACTGTTGTTTTAATTGCTATTGCAGTACTTACACTTCTTGTATGGTTGGTGCCTGCTATTCCTGTATCACTTCTTGGTGCGGTAATAGTTGTTGTTTTCGGTTTCTTCTTTGCCACAGTTTCTTCCCGTATGGTTGGTTTGGTAGGAAGCAGTAACAACCCTGTTTCAGGTATGGCCATTGCAACCTTGCTTATTTCTACACTTATTTTGAAACTAACAGGTCAAAATGGTGCTGCAGGTATGCATGCGGCTATTGCTATTGGTTCAATAATTTGCATAGTTGCTGCAATTTCAGGCGATACATCACAGGACTTAAAGACGGGATTTTTACTTGGTGCAACACCTAAAAAACAGCAGATTGGTGAAATTATAGGTGTAGTTGCTGCAGCTTTGGCTATTGGTGGAACACTTTATCTTCTTGATTCTGCATGGGGATTTGGTACAGAAGAACTTGCAGCTCCTCAGGCAACCTTGATGAAGATGATTATTGAAGGTGTAATGCAGGGTAACTTGCCATGGGCACTTGTATTTACAGGTGTATTTATTGCAGTTACTGTTGAAATTTTGGGTATTCCTGTTTTGCCGTTTGCAATTGGTGTATATTTGCCTGTTCATCTTAACGCTTGTATTATGGTAGGTGGTATTGTTCGTCTTGTTCTTGATAAAATCAAACGAAGTGAAGACGAAAAGAAACTTATTGTAAATGACGGCATTTTGTTCTGTTCAGGTATGATTGCAGGGGAAGGCCTTGTAGGTATACTACTTGCAGTACTTGCAGTTGTAGGGGCGGATAAAGTTCTTGATATTTCAGGTATGTTGGGTATGTCAACTGCTGTTTCAAATGTAGCAAGTCTTGTTGTATTTGCACTTGTTGTTTTGAGTGTTCTTAAATTTTCTGTTTGGAAAAAGCGTAGCAGATAATTATGAAAAGAAAAAGTAATTTAAAAGAAAATTTTCTTGAAAAAATACCTCTTAAAAACGAAAAACTTGGTTGGTCGGAAAAAGAGGGTATTATAACACTGGAAATAGAAAATATTGGTGTTTTTAACCGTGTAGCACAAAAGTTTTTTAAAAAACCTAAAATAAGTTATGTTCACCTTGACGAAATGGGCAGTTTTATATGGCCTGTTATAGATGGTGAAAAAAATCTTATAGAAATAGGTAAAGGGGTAAAAGAACATTTTGGAGAAAAGGCGGAGCCTTTGTATGAAAGGCTGGCAAAATATTTTCAGATACTTGAAAGCTATGGCTTTATAATATGGAAAAAGGAGATGTGATTTTCACATCTCCTCTTTTTGAATATTAATAATGTTTCCATCAAAATCCTTCCAGGTAAAATTACCATCTTCAAGCAGTAAGTATCCGTGATGACTTTCTTCTTTGGGAATAGAAACAGAGCCGGGATTTATGTATGTATAATTTTTGTGGTTAACACATTTTGGAATATGGGTGTGGCCGTGCAATAGTATGTCTCCATTTTGTAGTGGAGGAAGATTGCTTTCGTTAAAATTATGCCCGTGAGTTGCATATATAACTTTATTGGCATCTGTTATTATACAATAATCTGCAAGTATAGGAAATTCTAAAACCATCTGGTCAACTTCTGTATCGCAATTTCCCCGCACACAAAGGATTTTATCTTTTATTTGGTTTAAAATTTTTATTACAGATTTTGGATTATAGTCCTTTGGCAAATCATTTCTTGGGCCGTGGTACAAAATATCTCCTAAAAGCAATATTTTATCTGCCTTTTCTGTATTAAAACTTTCAATCATTTTTTTACAGTAGTATTCGGAACCGTGTATATCTGACGCTATGAACCATTTCATATAAAATTACTCCTTTAGCTTTTGTAAACTGATTATACCACTTTTGAAAATTATTGTCCATAAAAAAATTCTGTTCGTGAAAAATGCCCATATAATAAAGCTTGACAACGCTTTGCTGGTGGTATAAAATATAAAGATAAGGATGATTTGAAAATCGTTTTTTTTATTTTTTACATAGTATGGTATATAGTATATATGCCGGAGGTTTAAAAATGATTTGTAATAATATTTTAGATGCTTTGGGAAATACTCCCATTATAAGGCTTAATCGTATGGCGGACCCTGATGGGGCTGAAATTCTTGTTAAATTTGAGGGGCTTAATGTAGGTGGCTCAATTAAAACAAGAACCGCGTACAATATGATATGTAAAGCTGAAGAACAAGGCATAATAAATAAAAACACTGTAATTGTAGAGCCTACAAGCGGGAATCAGGGCATTGGCCTTGCACTTGTTGGTGCGGTAAGGGGTTATAAAACAAAAATTATAATGCCTGACTCTGTGAGTGAGGAAAGAAGAAAGCTTGTTGAACATTATGGCGCAGAGGTTATACTTGTTCATGATGCAGGCAATATTGGTGCTTGTATAGAGGAATGTTTACAAACTGCACTTAAAATGCAGGAGGAAGACCCTAACGTCTTTGTGCCTCAACAGTTTGAAAACCCTGCAAACCCTCAAATTCAAAGGGAACAGACAGGAAGAGAAATTTTAGAACAGGTAAATGGCCCTATTCATGGTTTTTGTTCGGGTATTGGTACGGGTGGTACAATTACAGGTATTGGCGAAACTTTGAAGAAGGCAAACCCCAATATGGAAATATGGGCGGTAGAACCTGAAGATGCCGCTATTTTATCAGGCGGGTCAATAGGTACACATATTCAGATGGGCATAGGTGACGGGCTTATCCCTGCAATTTTAAATACGGGAATTTATAATGATATTTGTATAATAAAGGATGAGGAAGCTATCCGCACTGCAAAAGAACTTGCTTCAAAAGAAGGTATTATGTGTGGTATTTCAAGCGGTACAAACGTTGCCGCTGCAATAAAACTTGCTAAAAAACTGGGTAAAGGAAAAACTGTTGTTACAGTACTTCCAGATACAGCGGAAAGATATTTTTCAACACCGTTATTTTAACGGCAGTTAAGATATAATTTTTGTACACAGGAGGAAAAATTTATGAACAGTAATGTTAGACCTGATACTATGGAACGTATCACAACAAAGGAATTGGCAGATAAGTTTATTGAAGAACAAATTGCCGATGTCCGTGCACAGGTAGGAGATAAAAAGGTTTTGCTTGCCCTTTCAGGTGGTGTAGATAGTTCAGTTGTTGCGGCTTTGCTTATTAAGGCTATTGGAAAACAACTTGTGTGTGTTCACGTAAACCATGGCCTTATGAGAAAGGGTGAAAGTGAGCAGGTTATTGAAGTATTCCGTAACCAGCTTGATGCAAATCTTATATATATTGATGCAACAGACCGTTTTCTTGATAAGCTTGCAGGTGTTGAGGAACCTGAAAAGAAGCGTAAAATTATAGGTGGCGAATTTATTGTTGTGTTTGATGAAGAAGCCCGCAAGCTTAAAGATGTTGACTTCCTTGCTCAGGGAACAATTTATCCTGATATTTTAGAAAGTGACGGCGTAAAGGCTCATCATAATGTTGGTGGCTTGCCTGAAGATATGAAGTTTGAACTTGTAGAACCAATCAAGCTTCTTTATAAGGACGAAGTTCGTGTTGTAGGTAAGGCTTTGGGCCTTCCTTCATCAATGGTAGACCGTCAGCCATTCCCGGGTCCGGGCCTTGGTGTGCGATGCCTTGGTGCAATTACACGCGACAGGCTTCATGCCCTTCGTGAAGCAGATGCAATCCTTCGTGAAGAATTTGATAACTGTGGCCTTGCAGGTAAAGTATGGCAGTACTTTATTGCTGTTCCTGATTTTAAGAGCGTAGGAGTTAAAGACGACAAACGTTACGAAGGTTGGCCTGCAATTATCCGTGCAGTCAATACAGTTGACGCTATGACAGCAACAATTGAAGAAATTCCATATGCGGTTCTTCATAAAATTACAGACAGAATCACTCACGAGGTTGACGGCATAAACCGTGTGCTTTTAGACCTTACACCAAAGCCTATTGGAACAATTGAGTGGGAATAATACCAAAATCATTGCAGACAGTTTAAAACTGTCTGCTTTTTGTTGCAAAAATTTTTGTTTGTTGGTATAATAATGCTAATGAACTGATTGGAGGAAACGCTATGCAGGAAATAAAGTGTCCTAATTGCGGAGAGATTTTTCAAGTAGATGAATCAAGCTATGATTCTATAGTAAAACAGGTTAGAGATAAAGAATTTTCAAAGGAAATTGAGGAGAGGGAAGTTCGTTTTGCCAATGACAAGGAAACCGCAGTTAAGCTTGCAGTTGCTGAAGCAGTTGGCAAAAGCGAAAAGGAACTATCTCAAAATAAGGAAGAAATTTTAAAGCTAAGGTCTAAAATAGATGCCCTTGAAACTGAGAAAAAACTGGCTGTGGCAGAGGCGGTTACTGAAAAGGAAAGGGAAATATCAAAACAAAAGGAACAGATTGCTCTTTTGAACGGTCAGCTTGAAACAAATGAAAAAACAGCCCAGTTAAAGGAACAGACCATTAAGGAAAACTATGAAGAAAAGCTGAAAGACAAGGAAGAACAGATTGCCTATTATAAGGATTTGAAGGCTAAACAGTCTACTAAAATGGTGGGGGAAACCCTTGAACAACACTGCGAGGTAGAATTTAACAAACTTCGTGCAACGGGTTTTCAAAATGCATATTTTGAAAAGGATAACGATGTAAGAAGCGGTAGTAAGGGCGACTATATTTTTAGAGAAAACGCCGAAGACGGTACTGAATTTATATCCATAATGTTTGAGATGAAAAATGAAATGGATACCACTGCCACAAAGCATAAAAACGAGGATTTCTTCAAAGAACTTGATAAGGACAGAAGAGAAAAAAATTGCGAATATGCAGTTTTGGTTTCTCTTTTGGAGGCTGACAATGAACTTTATAATTCGGGCATAGTTGATGTATCTTACAGATATCCTAAAATGTATGTTATTAGACCGCAGTTTTTTATTCCAATGATTACCCTTCTTCGTAATGCGGCGCTAAATTCATTGCAATACAAACAGGAACTTGCGGTTATTCGCAATCAAAATATAGATATATCAAATTTTGAGGCGGATATGAATGATTTTAAGGATAAGTTTTCAAGAAATTATCGTATTGCAAGTGATAAATTTAAAAAGGCTATTGAGGAAATTGACAAGACAATAGACCATTTGCAAAAGACAAAAGAAGCATTGCTTTCTTCTGAAAACAATTTAAGGCTTGCAAATAACAAGGCGGAAGAGCTTTCTATTAAAAAGCTTACAAGGAATAATCCTACAATGGCAGAAAAGTTTGCACAACTAAATGAGAATGGATAATTTTAGTTTTTGAGGTTTTAACATAGTATAAATAGTGTATAATATATTTAAAGGCGATTAAAATAAGGAGATGTTTGTTTGGCGGCAATAGTTTTGGAAGGCGGTACATTCCGCCCTATGTTTTCCTGTGGTGTAATGGATGCGCTTATGGATAATGACATTCATTTTGACTATGCAATAGGCGTTTCTGCAGGTATAACACACGGGTTTTCATATTTTTCTAAACAACGGGGAAGAGCACACGACATTATAAAAAAATACAGACATGATAAAAGGTATATTGGGTTTAGAAACTATTTATCCGACCGCAGTTTGTTTGGACTTGAGTTTGCTTACGAAACTGTAGGCAACGAACTGCACCCTTTTGACTGGGAAACTTTTATGGCAAATCCCATAAAAGTACGGGTTGGGGTTACAAATGCAAAAACAGGGGAAATAGAATATCTTGATGGTAAAACGGCAGATAAAACATACAATATGTTAAAGGCTACCTGTGCGTTGCCATTGGCTTTTCCTGCAATAAAAGTAAATGAAAAGCAATATTTTGACGGGGGTATAACTGACTCTATACCTGCAAAAAAAGCATTTGATGACGGAAATGAAAAAATGCTTATTGTCCTTACACGTACTGATGATTATGTAAAAAAACTTTCTGCAGGGGCAAAAATTGCGGCAAAGCTTTTTGAAAAGAAATATCCCGAGGTTGCAAAAGCATTACTTAAAAGACATATAATGTACAATGAAGAAATTGATTATTGCAAAAAGCTTGAAAAAGACGGCAAGGCAATAATTCTTCGCCCAAGTAAGGAAACACAGATAAAATCCTTCGAAAAGGATTTGGATAAAATGGAAAGGGTTTATCAGTATGGATACAACCTTGCCATTGAAAATTTGGAAAGAATAAAGGGTTTGTTTTAATGGATGCTAAGAAAATATATAGACATTTATATAAACTGCTTGAAGATGCTACCCCAATAGGGGTGGATTGCGGTCAGCTTTGTGGGGGAGCATGCTGTGAAGGAGATGGAGAAACAGGCATGTATCTTTTTCCTTTTGAAGAGTGTATGTACGATGGTACGGAGGACTGGATTAAAATTTATGACAGTGATTTTATCTTTCGTGGTAATCCTGTTAAAATTGCAATATGTAATGGCAGTTGTAACCGCAAAAAGAGGCCTCTTTCCTGCAGGATATTTCCTCTTTTTAAATGCGACGGAGTTTTGAAAAATGACCCTCGCGCAGTACATATATGCCCATTGGCAAAGGGCAATATTACCCTTGAGGAATATGATGAGAATTTTGTGAAAAACCTAAACAAAGTGTTTAACATTCTTGAAAAATTTGATATTACAAGGGAATATATAGTTGAAACCAATAAAATAATTGAAGAATTTAAAATTTTTTAAAAAGGACTGTAATAGTCCTTTTTTATTTTCATAAAATTTCATAAAGGAGATGAATTTTATGAAATATTATACCTGTGCCAATACATCAGGAGGTTTTATTGATTTTACAGAGGAAAATGTTTTTGATGTTGAAAATAAAGTTCAGTTAATTTGTAATAATGACTATGTTAAAAGCTACATTCTTGGCTTTTTACGGGGAGAAAGTGAAAAAATCATAAGCGCAGGCAGTAATAATTTGCTTGGCGGGGTTGTTTTTCGAGATAAAAATACTGCAGTAGTGTCAAGTTGTCAAAATGCATGTAAAATTTTTAACCTTGACGAATATTTTGGCCTTGAAAAAGAGGTTGAAAATGAATTTTACAACCATATGTTTAATTGTTACGGACAGGCAAAGGAAATTCACGATGAGTGGGAAAGTATTTATATAAAAAATATGGATTTTGAAAGGCTTAATAAATTTTGTGAAAAATTTATTGAAAGTAATATAATTACAGAAAGTGAAAGTGGTACGGGCAAAACTTACAAAAGATTTTTTGGTACGGTAACCACTTTGGGTAATTCAAATTACATAGATTGCCTTACTGAAAATATGGAAAAAAGATTTTTTATAAAGGGCAGACCCGGCACCGGTAAGTCCACATTTTTGAAGAAACTTTCCGCAAAACTAAGGGAAAACGCCTTTGATGTTGAAGAATATTACTGCAGTTTTGACAGCAACAGCCTTGATATGGTAATATGTCGTGAACTTTCCTTTTGCGTTTTTGACTCTACACCGCCACATGAAAAATTTCCCCAAAGAGCAACTGATGAAATACTTGATTTTTATGTAGAATCAGGGCTTTTTGGAGTTGATGAAAAACATGAAAAAGAATTGTTTTTTGTAAAAAGTGCCTACGATTTCAAAATAAGGGAAGGCAAGGAATTTTTTAAAAAAGCATATATGCAAAAAGAAGAAAGAGATAAAAAAGGGCTTGCAAAAATAGAGGAGAGCGAAATGAGAAAAATTGGAGAGAATATAAGAGAATCTTTGGAGAAAATAAATCACAAAACATAATAAATACTTGCATAATTTTAAAGATTGAGTTATAATATATTTACCCCAGAAGGGGGCGGGGATTTATTTATCTTCGGTGTCTTTTGTAATCAGCTTAAGTGCCAATATCGAAGTTGCCAGACTTATTATTGATGTTACTAAGCTGATTGCTCTTTTAATAAGCAAAAGAAGAAGTCTGATTAGAAAATCAATCAATGTGTTTTGGAGAATTCCATTGATTGATTTTTTCTTTTTAGCGCTTTCTAAAGACTATGGGCGGCGGTAAAACTTATGCAAAAGGTAAGGCAAGAACCATAGACGGTGTATATTATCCTTCCTTTGAGAAAAAGGCTAAGTCATTGCTTGAAGAATACGGATGCCTACACTTTAAATTTTCTGTTTTGCTTGGTGTTTCAACCCCTGCACATACAAAGGAACAACTTGCACAATTAAAAGCAAATGACAAGAAAACATTTGAATTTGAAGGTAAGAAATATACCAAGTATGAGGCATCGCAAACAATGAGCCAAATAGAAAGCAGGGTTAAAAAATTAAAGGACCTTGCCAATATAGCAGCTGCTGCCGGTGATGATGATTTAAGGCGTGAAGTGCAATATAACATAAATTTGCTTACGAATAAGTATGCCAAACTTGCTGATGTAAGTGGCTTACCGACCAAGATGGAAAAAATGGGAGTTGCAGGGTTTAAAAGAACAAAAGGGGTTAGTACTCCTGAAGGTCAGGCAAAATATAAGACTATCATCAATCGAAAACAGGATGAAAAACAGTATAACAAATATATCAGTATTCTTGGTAAAGAAAATATGCCGGAAACCTTTGACTAATTCCAACTTTTGAAGTATAATAATATTGATGAATGGGATGATTTAAAATACTATGCTCGAAACATAAATGGTAGACCGATTGAGTATGTCAAAATAGAGAGAGTACTAAAAAAAGAACGGCTTGCAAAAGGAATGGTTGTTGTTCCCGAATCACGCAAGGCATATATTCTCGAAGACATATCAAACGATAATCCTGCACATATAATGCAGAGGATGTTTGAACGGAATATAAGTGCAGAAGATGTGCAATATTATGTAGATACTGCAATTTTTTCATTAGCTCAAAGAAATGGTGAAAATATTGTTTACTACTCTACGGAGGGTGCAACTGTGTTGACTAAAACGACCGACTATCCAAATATAGAGTGGATAGCCAAAACAACGTGGAGTAAATATGATTTCGACGAAGGTGCAGAAAGAATATTGGAGGTGGCAAAGAAATATGTTAAGTAACGAAGAATATAAAAAGGACCATTTTTGTCCGATGTGCAATAAGGTTATTTCATCCAATGTATGCTATGAATTGGTTATGTGTATGTTTGGGGGGATAAAAACATCATCCGTTCCAGAGGTTGATGTCGAAAAAAACAAAAAAAATATTGATACATGCGACAAATGCCCATATAGTGATTTATCATAATACCACCCTACTAAAACGGTAAGGTGGTATTTTTATACCTAAAATTCAATAATCAAAGCATTGTGTAAATTATACATAGTGCTTTTTTTATACAAAAAATTACCTCTATCTTGCGTGAGGTTTAAATGCAAGAACGGCACGGCGGTGAGTGGCACCGCATTTATAAGTTAAATCGATGTCGGGAAAGGAACAAAATGGATTTTTTAAAGGACCTATTTCCACAACCTCTATCTTTTGAGGAATTTGTAAAGGCTGTAGAAAGTAAAGGCTACAAACTTGCTGATTTGTCAAAGGGTGAATATGTGGCAAAGGGAAAGCTTGACGATGCTTTGGCAAAAAATAAGACTTTGACAAATAATATAGCCAAGCTTAACAAGGATATTACTGAGTTACAAAACAGTAATGCTTCTACTGAAGACTTCAAGAAAAAATTTGAGGATTTGCAGAAGAAAATCGAAGATGATGAAAAGGCGGCAAAGGCTATGCTGAAATCTTTGAAAGCCTTACAAAAGACAAAGAAGGGATTTTTGCAAATCCCAACGGACCTGCAAATATGACAGGTATGAATGATAAAGAC
>JAZSRE010000061.1:0-6618 GCA_045538345.1 Clostridia bacterium | reverse complement strand
TATTAAGTAAAAATTTAAAAAAAGTTAATAATATATGTATATAATTGATGTATAATTATTCCAAGGTGATTTATATGAAAAAAGTTATGCATTCGGGGATAATGTCTTTTTTAATAATACTTTTTATACAAATTGCAGTTTTTGTATCAGTTATATTATGGCTTAGGGAATACAGTGGCTATATAATTGAAATTATGAATATTTTAACTGCAATATTACTGGTGTATGAAATTAACAGGTCAAGTGAGCCTGCATTTAAATATGCGTGGATATTAATAATTGCAATTTTGCCTGTTTTTGGGTGTTTGTTATATATGTATATTCATATAAATGTTATTACAAAAAAGATAAATGAAATGGCAAATAAAGTAGAGGAAAAAACAAAAGAATACCTTGTTCAGGACAAAAAAATTTCTTGCGAACTTGAAAGTGAAGGTATTATGGACGGGCTTTCCTGCTACCTTAATAATTATGCAAATTGTCCAACGTATAAAAATACTTCTGTTGAATATTTCCCTTTGGGGGAAAACAAGTTTAAAAAAATGAAGGAAGAACTTGAAAAGGCAGAAAAATTTATATTTATGGAATATTTTATAGTGGATGCAAATTCCATTATGTGGCAGGAAATACTGGAAATATTAAAAAGAAAAATAAGCGAAAATGTTGAAGTGCGTTTTATATACGACGCCATGGGAAGCCTTACGACATTTACTGCAAAAAATTGTGAAGAACTTGAAAAAATGGGCATAAAGTGCCGTACCTTTAAACGTGTAACCCCCTTATTTGCCACATACCAAAACAATCGAAACCACCGGAAAATCCTTGTAATTGATGGGCACACTGCTTTTACGGGCGGTATAAATATTGCAGATGAATATATAAACAAAAATGAAAGATTCGGACATTGGAAAGATACGGCGGTTATGGTTAAAGGTGATGGTGCAGTAAGCTTTACAATAATGTTTTTGCAAATGTGGAACACCTTTTTTGCCAATGGTGAAGAAGATTACGAAAGTTACATTATAAACAATAAGGTAAAGAGTGATGGCTATGTTATACCATATTGTGACAGCCCTACAGATGGAGAAAATGTGGGGGAAAGGGTGTATCTTGATATAATAAACAGGTCAACATCCTATGTGCATATTATGACCCCATATCTTGTAATTAGCCACGATATGCAGGAGGCTTTGAAATTTGCGGCCAAAAGAGGGGTTGATGTAAAAATTTTAATGCCTCATATACCTGACAAGCCCTATGCCTTGTGGCTTGCCCGTTCTTATTATCCTAAACTTATTGAGGCAGGGGTAAAAATATTTGAGTATGAAAAGGGATTTATTCATGCTAAAGTTACGGTTTCGGATGATGTTACAGCGGTTGTGGGTACAATAAATTATGATTACCGAAGCTTGTATCTTAACTATGAATGTGCTTTGCTTATGCATAAAGTACCTGCAATTTCAGATATTGAAAATGATTTTATAGATACACAGAATATGTGTGAGAAAATTAATATGGATACCTATAAAAAGTTTAGTGTGATAGGAAGACTTTTTGGAATGGTAATAAAGTTTTTCGCACCGCTTATATAAGGCACAGACTATGGCGTTTAATATGTCATAGTCTTTTTCTTTACAAAAACATATAATTATGTTAGAATAATTTTATGTTGAAAGGAGGAATGGCTATGGTAAAGTTTGGAACAGCCGGTAATCCTGAAAAATTTTATGACCAGGGCGGTAAATCGTCTCTTGAAATGCCTGCATGGCTTGAAAGTATTGGCCTTGATGCTTATGAATATCAGTGCGGAAGAGGAGTACGCATTACAGATGAGGCAGCACAGATGCTTGGTGAAAATGCCCGCAAGCACAATATAACTTTAAGTGTACATGCACCTTATTTTACAAACATATCAAGCGTGGAACCAGAAAAAATTAATAACACAATAGGCTATATTTTGCAAGCGGCAACTGCCGCACATAATATGGGGGCAAAAAGACTTGTTGTCCATATGGGGTCGGCCAAGGACATTACCCGCAGATATGCCATGGAAATATCAAAATCAACTGTTGAACGTGCTCTGTATGAGCTTGATAACGCAGGGGTTGGAGATGTTAGATTGTGCCTTGAAACCATGGGAAAAATAAACCAGATGGGCACTATTGAAGAAGTAATGGAACTGTGTACAATGGATGAGAGACTTATGCCTACTGTTGACTTTGGGCATCTTAATTCCCGTATGCAGGGTGAACTTAAAACAGAAGAGGATTTTGAACGTATAATTAAATATATGGAAAAGAAAATTGGAAGAGAACGAGTTAATGATTTTCACGCTCATTTCAGTAAAATAGAATTTACAAAAGCAGGTGAAAAAAGGCACCTGACTTTTGAAAATACAGAATACGGGCCTGAATTTAGCCCCCTTGCAAGAGTACTTGCAAAGCATAAGCTTTCCCCTGTGATTATATGCGAATCGGCAGGTACACAAAGTGATGATGCATTAACTATGAAAAAATTATATGAGGAGTGTTTAAAATGAAAATACTTATTATAAACGGACCTAACCTTAATATGCTTGGTATCCGCGAGCCTGAAAAATACGGCAAGGAAACATTGGAGGATATTAATGAAAAAGTAAAAGGCTATTGTGATGCAAACAGCATTGGGGTTGAGTTTTACCAGTCAAACATTGAGGGTGAAATTATAAATAAAATACACGCTGCACGTGGTAATTTTGACGGGATTATCTTAAATGCAGGGGCATATACACATTATAGCTATGCAATAAGAGATGCTATTCCAGTTGCAGATATGCCTGTTGTTGAGGTACATCTTACAAACGTACATTCAAGAGAAGAATTCAGACACAATTCCGTAATTGCACCTGTTTGTAAGGGACAGATATGCGGTTTTGGAAGCGACAGTTACCTTGTTGCAGTAAGGGCTTTGGAACTTGTCTTATGATTAACAGTATTTTAAAAGAAAAAAACCTTGAGGCAATAATAATTACAAGCCCCGAAAATTTATACTATTTCAGCGGTTTTACAGGTGGAGAGGGCTTAGTGGTTTTTTCGCCTGAAAAAAATTATATTATTGTTGACGGACGCTATACCATACAGGCAAAGGAACAGACCAGAGGTTTTGAAGTAATTGAATATTCGGTTATGCCATATAAGCTGGTTGAAGATATGGGATTTAAGAAAATCGGTTTTGAGGACAAGACAATTTCATATAAAGCATATAAAGATATGTGTGAAGCAATAGGCGGAAACTTTGCTGGGGTATCCGATTATCTAAATGAATTTCGCAAGGTGAAAAATGAGGTGGAATGTCAAAATATACGCCGTGCAGAAAAAATAGGAGATATGGCGTTTGAACATATTTTACCTTTTATAAAACCAGGAATTACTGAAAGGCAAATTGCTCTTGAACTTGAATTTTTTATGAAAAAGCAAGGGGCATCTGCACTTTCCTTTGATACAATAGTTGCAGTAGGTGAACGCAGTGCACTTCCCCATGCAAACCTTACCGATGCGAAGGTGGAAAAGGGCAAAGTAGTACTTATGGATTTTGGGTGTGTTTACAATGGATATTGCAGTGATATGACACGTACAGTTGCCGTAGGCAGTGTTGATGATAAAATAAAAAATATTTACGCCACAGTACTTCGTGCACAGATTTCGGCAATTAATACAATAAAGCCTGGCGTTTTCAACAGGGATGTTGACAAGGTATCAAGAGATATTATCGGAAAGTCGGGTTATGGTAAAACATTTACTCATTCTCTGGGGCATGGTGTAGGGCTTGAGATACATGAACAACCTAATTTGTCACCAAGGTCGGAGGATGTTTTAAAAAAAGGTAATATAGTAACCGTTGAACCAGGTATTTATGTAGAAGGTTATTGTGGAATACGAATAGAAGACCTGGTATTGGTTACAGATAAAGGTTGTGAAAATTTCACACATTCTCCCAAAGATTTAATTATATTATAAAAAACACTTGAATTTTGTGGGAAAATATTGTAGAATATAGTGTAGAAAATTTTTGATAATAATTTGGAGGTACAAATAAATGATTACAGCAGGCGATTTTAGAAATGGTGTAACTTTCGAAATGGATGGAAAGGTATACCAGGTAGTAGAATTTCAGCACGTTAAACCAGGTAAGGGTGCAGCTTTCGTAAGAACAAAGCTTAAAGACGTTATTAACGGTTCTAATGTTGAAACAACATTCAGACCAACAGATAAAATGCCTAAGGCTCACATTGAACGTAAGGATATGCAGTATTCATATTCAGATGGTGATTTGTATTACTTTATGGATCCTGAAACATTTGATATGATTCCGCTTAACTCTTCACAGCTTGGTGATGCACTTAAGTTTGTTAAGGAAAATGATACAGTTCGTCTTATTTCATACAAAGGCAACGTATTTGATGTAGAACCACCTACATTTGTTGAACTTACAGTTACTGAAACTGAACCTGGCGTTAAAGGTGATACAACTACAAACGTAACAAAGGCTTGCACTTTGGAAACAGGTGCAGTTATCCAGGTTCCTATCTTCGTTAATGAGGGCGATGTTATCAGAATTGATACACGTACAGGGGACTATATGGAAAGAGTTTAATTTATTGTATTTCAGGCAATAATATACATGGATTTTCAAGGAGGGGATTTTTATGTCATTGATTTCTGAAAAGGTTGCATATTTGCAGGGGCTTGCTGAAGGTCTTAAGATTAATGGTGAAACACCTGAAGGAAAGTTGCTTAGCGAAATAATTAACGTTTTGGGTAGCATTTCTGATGAAATTGAAGCTCAGGAAGATGCTCAGGATGAACTTTACGATAAGGTTTTTGAACTTGAAGATGCCGTTTACGGTGAAGAAGATTATGACGAAGATGGCTATTTTATGGAAGAATGCGACGAAGATGAAGAATTTACCGTAAAATGTCCTACTTGTAATGAAGAATTTTTCATTTCTTATGAAGACCTTGAAGATGAGGCAGAACTAAATTGCCCATACTGCAACCAGGAAATTGAACTTGATTTAAGTTGCGATGGAGATTGTTCCTGTTGCGGTGGAGATTGCGAATAATTTATAAATTGACGGCATGGTAGGTTCCATGCCGTTTGTTTTTAGAGAGGTTAGACTTATGGTTGGTATAGCGGTTACGACAATTATAACTTTTTTGCTTGACAGAATAAGCAAGGTTGCTATATTAAAATATGTTTTCAATTTAAATTTTCCCGATGGGTCAAAATTTGGAAAAAGTGTCCCTTTAATAAAAGATGTATTCCATCTTACCTATCACGGAAATACGGGTATGGCTTTTGGAATGTTTAAGGATAACAAACTTTTACTTATTGTGCTTTGTGCTGTTATATTGGGGTTGATTGTATTTTATATATACAAAACAAAGCCATCATCATTTGTGGAAAAAATATGCTATGGTATGATTATAGGTGGAGCTTTAGGAAATGTTTTTGACAGAATCACTTATGGTTTTGTTATTGATTTTTTAGATGTTTGTGTTATAAACTATCCTATATTTAATGTGGCAGACAGCTTTATTGTAATAGGCACAATAATACTTGCGGTTTATATTTTATTTTTTGAAAAAGGGAAAGATAAAATTGACAAAAATTAACTATATTGCAGATGAAAATATAAGAATAGATAAGTTTGTGGCATCTAAGCTTGATGGAGTTACGCGTTCTCATATCCAAAAACTTATTGAGGATGGTAATGTACTTGTTGACGGCAAGGTTGTAAAGTCAAACTACAAGCTTAAAATTGGGCAGAGTATTGCTGTTACGGTTCCTGATGCACAAAAGCTTGATGTGGCAGCAGAGGAAATTGACCTTGACATTGTGTATGAAGATAAGCATTTGCTTGTTGTAAATAAACCGCAGAATATGGTTGTTCACCCTGCTGCGGGGAATTATAAGGGGACATTGGTAAATGCACTTATGCATCATTGCGGAGATTCTTTGTCGGGAATAAACGGTGTTATTCGTCCGGGGATTGTTCATCGTATCGACAAGGATACAAGTGGGCTTTTGCTTGTTGCAAAGGATGACGAAACCCATATAGGGCTTTCAGAACAGATAAAGGAGCATTCCCTTACAAGAAAGTATATTGCTCTTGTACACGGTAATTTTAAAACTGACGAAGGTACAGTGGACGCGCCAATTGGCAGACATCCTACCGACAGAAAAAGAATGTGCATAACTGAAAAGAATTCTAAAAATGCAGTTACTCACTACAGGGTATTGGAACGTTTTATGGAATATACATTGGTAGAATGTAAGCTTGAAACAGGGCGCACACACCAGATTCGTGTACATATGGCAAGTCTTGGCCACCCTGTAATGGGAGATAAAACCTATGGGGTCAAAAAAGAAAAATATAATTTAAGCGGGCAACTTTTGCATGCTAAAATTGTTGGATTTATTCACCCAATAACAAAAGAGTATATGGAATTTGAAACAGAAATTCCCGAAAGGTTTAAAAAGTTTTTAAAAAAATAAAGCTGTGATGATTTTCATCACAGCTTTTGTTTTTATACATATTATTTAACCATGCCTGAATATAGAAGATACATCATAGAT
>JAZSRE010000048.1:0-6798 GCA_045538345.1 Clostridia bacterium | reverse complement strand
CCAAATAATGCACCAATTGAAATTGCAATTAAAAAGGGAAGAATAAGTGGTAGTTGCGGTAAATCTGCATACATACGGGAAGCGTAGGTTACAGACTGCAAAAGTGAAGCCGAAACAATGGCAGTAAGTCCCAAAATTCTGCCTGCTGAAAGGTCGGTTCCCTGCAGTACAATAAGCCCTGCCACACCTAAGGCAAGAATACCTCTTGTTGAAGCCTGGCTTAGAATGTTTGTAATGTTTCTGGCAGATACAAAGCTTGGCTCGGTAATTATAACCGCAAGTATCATCAGCCCAAGTACTATATATAAAGAGTAGTTTATTAAAATTTCGCTTATGTTATAATTTCTTTTATTCATTATCTTCACCTGAATTAAATATATTTTGAAGCAAGTTTCATTATGGTTTCCTGGTTAAGATTTTTGTTTTCCAAAATGCCTGCAACACGGTAGTTTGATAAAACCATTATACGGTCGCATATACCAAGCAGTTCGGGCATTTCAGAGGATACAACAATTATACCCTTACCGTTTGATGCAAGCTCGTTTATAATTTGGTAAATTTCATATTTTGCACCTACGTCAATTCCCCTTGTAGGTTCGTCTAAAAGTAAAATTTCAGGCTTTGTAAGTAGCCACCTGCCCAAAATAACCTTTTGCTGATTCCCCCCCGACAAAGTTTTAATTTTAGACTTTACCCCTGAGGTTTTAATTTTAAGCTTTTTAATACTTTCATTAGTTACCTGGCTTAAAAGGGAGTTGTCAACGAAAAAAAGTCGGTTGTAGTCTTTTATAGACGAAATTGTTGTATTTGCCTCAATAGATAAAGCCGGGAAAATGCCGTTAAAACGCCTTTCTTCCGTAAGAAGTGCAAACTTGTTGTTTTTAGCCTGGCGTGGATTATTGTTTACAACCACAGTTCCGTGTACGGATATTGTACCTTTTTCGATTTTTCTCATACCGAATAAGGCTTCTAAAATTTCTGTTCTGCCCGAGCTTACTAGCCCTGCAATACCTAAAATTTCCCCTTTTCGCAAGGAAAATGAAATGTCCTTTAACCCCGGTGAATATTTTGTTGTAAGGTTTTTTACATCAAGTATAATGTCAGATGGCTTGTTTGTTTTAGGCGGAAACCTCTCGGTAAGTTCTCTGCCAACCATAAGGCTTATTATTTTATCTGTTGAAAGGTCTGCGGATTTGTGGGTAGCTACATTTTTTCCGTCCCTCATTACGGTTACAGTGTCGGAAATTTCAAGAATTTCCGACATTTTGTGAGAAATATAAATTATACCGCAACCGTTGTTTTTAAGCATATTCAGTATTTTAAAAAGGTGCAAAACCTCACGCTCGTTAAGGGAGGAGGTTGGTTCGTCCATAACTATAATTTTTGCATTGTAAGAAACTGCCTTTGCAATTTCAACCATTTGTCTTTGAGAAACAGAAAGTGTACCTATTTTAACATCAGGGTCAATTTCAATACCAAGCCTGGTAAAAATTTTTAAGGTTTCGTCATACATTTGCCGTTTGTCCACAATGCCAAATTTTGTTTTAAACTTGCCAAGCCATATATTTTCAAGCACAGTCTGTTCAAGCACCTGGTTAAGTTCCTGGTGGACCATGGCAACTCCGTTATCCAAAGCCTGTTTTGGGTTTTTGAAATTTACTTCTTTTCCCTTAAGCTTTATAATTCCCTTGTCTTTTCTGTAAACACCAAAAAGGCACTTCATAAGGGTTGATTTTCCTGCACCATTTTCGCCCATAAGTGCGTGAATAGACTTTTCTTCCAGATTTAATGTTACGTTGTCAAGGGCAACAGTGTTGCCAAATTTTTTGCAGATGTTTTCCATTGAAAGCAGATTCATCAATTATTCACCTTCATAAGATTTATAAGGTATTCTGATAGCCTTGCCTGTTTCATCAAATTCATATATCGTCTGAAGTAAAAATTCGTTTCCCTTTGATGAATTTATGGCTATTGTGTTTATAGCCTCAGCCATAGCTTTGCCGTCCTGCAGTACTGTTGCAGTCATATACCCTTTTTTAATTAAATCCTTAGCTGCATCGGTTGCATCCACCCCTACAACAGGGATGAATTTATCACTGTTGTCCTTGTTGTAGCCTACAGCTTGAAGGGCAGAAATAGCACCCTGTGCCATAGCGTCGTTGTTTGAAATTACAAATTCTATTTTATCACCAAATTTTGTAAGCCACGCAGACATGGCACTGTTTGCAAGCTCTGTATCCCAGTTGCATACCTGCATACCAAGTTCTTCAACATCAATGCCGTTTTCCTTGATTGTTTTAACTGCATACTCACTTCTTGCCACTGCTTCAGGGTTGTCAGGCTCGCCTTTTAATAAAACGTACTGCAAAACACCGTCGTCGTTTTTGTCGTAGTCTTTGCTCTTCCAGGTTTTGGTTACTATTTCACCCTGAATTACCCCTGCTTCTTTAGCATTTGTACCTATAAAAATTGCCTTGTCGTAGGATTTTAAAACATCAAGGCTTGGTTCACGGTTAAAGAATATAATTGGAATTTCAGCATTTTTTGCCTTGTTAATAACTGTCTGTGCTGCACCTGCGTCCACAAGGTTTACAACAAGCACATCTACGTTTTTTTGAATTAAAAGGTCAATCTGGTCGTTTTGTGTTCCCTGGTCGCCTTTACCGTCGTTTAGGTATAATTCCACATTGTTGCCTGCAAGGTTTTCAAGCTCCTGCCGTACAGTTGAAATGTAAGTGTCATCATATTTATAAAGGCATACGCCAACCCTTGGTTTGTCTGACATATTGTTTTTACACCCACTAAGGGTTAATAAAACCACAGTTAAAGCCAATATTAAAGTTATAAATTTTTTCATTTTAAAACCTCCGTTTGTTTTTATGATTTTATTATTAAACAATTTTTAAAATATATGTATAAAAAAAGAGCTGCTTTTATAAAACAGCTCTAAATGTTGTTAGTAAAAAATGAAAGGAGATTATTAAATAAAAAACATAAATTTTCAATATATAAAGTTTCGGTTTTTTCAGAAACTCCGCATCTTGAAACAATAGGGGAGGACGCAACAATTCTGTTATTTGACATTACATTTACAGTGCCGATTTGCTGGCCTATATATATTGGTGCATCAACTGAGTTTGGATAGTCGTACCTTATTTTTAGATTTTTATATTCATCCTCTGTAAGTGTAAGGCTAACTGTATAATCACAGTAAAGTTTAATGTTTTTTTCTTTTGAACCCTCTACGTTTACAGTGGCTATATAGTCATTTTTGTTTAAAACAACATAATTTTTATACTTTGAAAATGCCTGTTCAAACATGGTTATATGGTCGTTCCAGTCGTCAGGTGCGTTTAGTGTAACGGCAATTAAACCAACACCGTCTTTTTCGGCGTAAGATACAAGGCAACGTCCGCATTTTTTTGTAAAGCCCGTTTTTACACCTTTGCACCACTCATATTTTGTAAGCAACTTGTTGTGGTTTGTAAGGTAGCGGTATTTGCCCTCTGTTTCTGTTTCGGTTGTATGGGTTTTGGTACTTACAATTTTTTTAAAATCTTCGTTATCAAGTGCATATTTTGTAAGCATAGCCATATCATAAGCAGTTGAATAATGGTTTTCGTTATCAAGGCCGTGAGGGTTTGCAAAGGACGTGTTATGAAGGGCAAGTTTTCTTGCCTTTTCGTTCATAAGCTTTGCAAAAGATGGTATGTCTTTTGCAATATGTTCCGCAAGTGCGGTTGCAGCGTCGTTTCCTGAATTTAACATAAGTCCGTACAATAAATTTTCAACCGTTATTTTTTCCCCCGAAGCAAGGTACATTGATGAGCCTTCTGTTGCAGATGCTTTGTAGGATACCGTTACAATTTCGTCAGGCTTGCATTTTTCAAGTGCTACTATTGCGGTCATAATTTTTGTTGTGCTTGCCATACCGCGTTTTTGGTAGGCATTTTTTTCAAAAATAATCCGCCCGCTTTGGGCGTCAATTACAACGGCACTTTGGGCAGAAATTGCATATACATTACACACACTACCCAGCAAAAAAACTAATAAAACAACAAGTTTCTTAAGCAAATAAAAAAACCCCTAATCTATCATTTTATTTATTTCCTTTTTAAGCCTGCTGATAATCTTTTTTTCAAGCCTTGAAATGTACGACTGTGAAATACCAAGCATATCAGCAACCTCTTTTTGAGTTTTTTCTTCTGTGTTGTCAATGCCAAAACGCAGTTTTATAATTTCAAGTTCTCTTTTGTTTAGTTTATGCAGTGCTTCTTTTAATAATTCTTTATCTACCTCATCTTCAATTTCTCTGTGTATTATGTCGGGGTCTGTGCCTAAAATGTCTGAAAGTAAAAGCTCGTTTCCGTCCCAGTCTGTGTTTAGGGGTTCGTCAATGGAAATTTCTGTTTTAAAATTACTGTTTTTTCTAAGGTACATAAGTATTTCGTTTTCTATGCATCTTGAAGAATATGTTGCAAGCTTAATGTTTTTTTCAGTGTTAAATGTGTTTATGGATTTTATAAGCCCTATTGTGCCGATAGATATTAAATCTTCAATATTTATGCCTGTGTTTTCAAACTTTTTTGCTATGTATACAACAAGGCGTAAATTGTGTTCAATAAGCTTGTTTTTAGCATAGCTTTCGTTTATGGTATCAAGATATTTCCTTTCTTCTTCTGCAGATAAAGGAGGGGGAAGGACGTCCGTCCCGCCTATATAGTAAATTTCCTTTTCGGTAATTTGTTTAATTATGTTAAAAACAGTTTCTAAAAAAATATTATTCATACAGCCTGTAGCCTCCGTTTCAGTTTATTTGTGGGTTTGCTATTGCCTTATATTTTTTGCCGAATTTTTTAGGTGATATTCCAACTATTGCATTAGTTGATTTGCCATCTATCAACACCATATCAGGAACAAAACCCAGTATAAAACCGTTATCTGAAATGGTGTGAAATGGTATTAATTTCAACTTAATTTTTAAATTGTTTGTTGAATATATTTTTAAAATATCCTGTTTGTTTTCTAAGTCTGTTGCTAATTTTTGTGGCAAAATTTCCCTTAGTATTTCATAGCTTACTATAATTACAGGTGCCTTGGTTACAGGGTCTTTTAGGTTGTTGCCCGTGTCATAAAAGCAATCTGTGGTTATTTCTTTTTCAAACATTTTTATTGTTAAAGTGTGGGTTAATCTGTCAAATTTAAAATACTTTTCAAAAATTGAAATAACTGTGTTTAATATAAGGTATGAAAGCCCTGTTGATAAAATCAGAATATATACAGTTTCATTTAATCCGCTTTCAAATAAAGCAAAACCGCAACCGCCGATTAAAAAACTTACAAAGAAAAAAACAACTGTAGTTTTTAAAAAAGTATTTGTCCCCAATTTGCCATAGGCTGTTAAAACCATTATTGCACAAAGAAGTATTTTACATGTACCGTAGGTTAAAAAATTAAATTGAGGCAAAAGTATAAGTACCGAAACCAAAGTCCCCAAAATGGATGAAAACAACAGTCGCACGTTTGATGTTTGTGATTTTATAATAAATTTTGTTATTCGTAAAATTATGTAGTTTAAAATTAAATTGGTTAAAATGTACAGGTCAATGTAAACGGTCATTTTTCCCTCCTTTAAGTTATATTATACACATTCCTGCACTTGAAAAATGTCAAAAAAAGATACCGAAAAAAATTTCGGTATCTTTTTACTATATTATCTTATTTAAGGTTTTTAAATATGGTTTGATTAATATTAATATTACAAGAATAATAGTGAATTGTATTGCACACATTGGTAGCCTTGATATAAAATTTGCGTTAAAAACAGTCTTGAATGTTGCAGAAAGTACGTATGTTTTTAGCAGTATGTTAGTCGTGAATTGTATTATGTCGTATAGTATAAGGAATGGAATGTACAATTTATGGCTTGTCTTATAGAAGAATAGTCCGTATATAAAACCAAAAACAAATTCAATTAGTGTTATTTGTATCATCAACGGACCTATCGGATTAATAAAACAAGATATCAAATCTGCCAATACTCCGAACAGACCGCCTGTAATACCCCCAAATGCGTATGCGGCAATAAATACAGATACAAAGCTTATAGACAGTTTGCTTATGTTTCCTATTCTTAAATATCCTGAAATCCAGGAAAGTACAATGGTTATTGCTATTAAAAGACCTAATGTACATACGGTTTTTGTTGTAAATTTCGGAACATAAAAAATTCTTTTTAAATCCCAAAAATTTTGTGTACTTTCTTTTTTTGACATAAAAAAACCTCCTTAAATAAATCTGCTCATTTACGGAGATTAATTTTAAGAAGATAATCCTCGTATAAGGCAGCGGGATGCAGAATATGTATCGCTACAAAAGTATTCGTTCAACAGCAACTCCCCGTCTGTTGACACTATACGCACATATCCTTACTCTGCGTTTTCGATGAGATTATTATATTACTTTTTTAAAGTTATGTCAATAACAAGTTCTAATTTGAAATCAAAGTAAATAGAATAAGTTCAAGAGGTGAATCAAATGAAAAATATATTTGAAAAACTGCCGGACGGGCTTTTGAAAAAAATCAACCTTGATATGATTAGCGAAATTACTTTAAGGGCAGGCAAAAAGGTTGTTGTTAAGTCAAATAATAAATATTACAAGATTAATTATGTTACAAATAATACAGAACTTGAAGATGTTTTTAAAAAATTTTGCAACCTTTCTGTATATGCCTACCTTGACGAAATACGAAAGGGCTTTTTAACCATAAAAGGCGGGCACAGAATAGGTGTTTGC
>JAZSRE010000045.1:0-19045 GCA_045538345.1 Clostridia bacterium | reverse complement strand
GAATTACAGCTTGACGCTGCTATCGTTCCTTCCGTTGGCGAATCAAAAGCTCCCGGAAGCCCTGTAGCAGGTAAAGCAAACGTTTTGGTATATCCTGACCTTGATGCAGGTAACATCGGTTACAAACTCGTCCAGCGCCTTGCAAAAGCAGAAGCTTACGGCCCTGTAACCCAGGGTATTGCAATGCCAATCAACGACCTTTCAAGAGGTTGCTCTGCTGATGTTATTGTGGGAGTAGTAGCAATAACTTGTGTACAGGCACAAGCCAACAAATAAAACAAAAAGGAGATTTTTTAAAATGAAAATTCTTGTCATAAACGCAGGTAGTTCTTCACTAAAATATCAGCTTATTGATATGGATACAGAAAACGTAATGGCAAAAGGTCTTTGCGAAAGAATAGGTATTGACGGTTCAAAACTTAATCATACACCGGGTGACGGTGAAAAGGTTGTTATTGAAAAGCCTATGAAGGACCATGCAGATGCTATTAATATGGTAATTGAAGCTTTGGTAAACAAAGAATATGGTGTAATTGCTGATATGAGCGAAATTTCCGCAGTAGGTCACCGTGTTGTTCATGGTGGTGAGCTTTTCAGTAAGTCTGTTATAATTACAGACGAAGTTAAAAAGGCAGTTGAAAGTTGTAATGACCTTGCTCCTCTTCACAACCCTGCAAACCTTATCGGTATTGCGGCTTGTGAAAAAGCTATGCCCGGGGTACCTCAGGTTGGTGTATTTGACACAGCTTTCCATCAGTCAATGCCTAAGGAAGCATATATGTATGCTATTCCGTATAAATACTATGAAAATTATAAGGTAAGAAGATACGGTTTCCACGGTACTTCTCACAGATATGTTACTCAGCGTGCAGCAGCTATGCTTGGTAAAAAGCCTGAGGATGTAAAAATCATCACTTGCCACCTTGGTAACGGCTCATCTATTACAGCTGTTAAAAATGGTGAATCTGTAGATACAACAATGGGATTTACTCCACTTGCAGGCGTTCCTATGGGTACACGAAGCGGTGATATTGACCCTGCTATTTTGCAATTCATTATGAATAAAGATGGCATTGACATTGATAAAATGACCGGTATTCTTAACAAGGAATCGGGGGTTTTGGGTATTTCTGAATTAAGTTCAGACTTCCGTGACCTTTCTGCAGCAGGTGAAGAAGGTAATGAAAAGGCAAAACTTGCTGAAGATATGTTTATTTACAGTGTTAAAAAGTGCATTGGTGAATATATGGCTGTACTTGGTGGAGTTGATGCTATCGTATTTACAGCAGGTATTGGTGAAAACAATGGTGCTTACCGTAAGGCTATGACTGCAGGTCTTGAATTTATGGGCGTTGCTATTGACGATGCTAAAAATGCAATCCGTGGTGAAGAAGTTGATGTAAGTGCCGAAGGTGCAACTGTTAAGACACTTGTTATTCCTACAAATGAAGAGCTTATGATTGCTCTTGATACAAAGGAATTACTTTCTTAAAAAAAACTATTGACAAAGATTTGAATTTTAGATATAATACTGCTTATGAATGTTGATTTGTTGAATATTATAAACAATACTGAAAAAGAGATTGTTTTTGATGGTAAAACTTCTTTTGACGACAATGGTTGTGATGTGGAATGCCATGTGGTAGGTAAGGTTTCTAACTTTTCCGGCCGTTTGGAATTTAGGGCACATCTAGAAGCCGTTGTAAGTACTAAGTGTGCAAGGTGTCTTAAACCTTTGCTTTTCCCTGTTGTTACAGATGCAGAGGAAACTGTGGGCGAAGAAGGGGCAGAACTTGAAGGAACAGTCTTAAATGTGGACAACATTGTAAAAAACAATATTGTGGTGGAATTACCGATTAGATTTCTCTGCAAAGATGACTGCAAGGGTATTTGCAGTATATGTGGGGCAAATTTGAATATTACTGAATGTAACTGCAAGCACGAACAAATCGATGAACGTTTTGCGGTGCTTAAGAAATTGTTGGATTCCGGTAACAAACCTGAATGATTTGAGGAGGTGTAGCAAATGGCAGTACCAAAGAGAAAAGTTTCTAACGCAAGAAGAGATAGCAGACGTGCACACTGGAAGTTAGCACTACCTGGTATGGTTAAGTGTCCTAACTGTCAGGAATTCAAATTACCTCATAGAGTATGCGGTAATTGCGGTTTCTATAAGGGGAAAGAAGTAGTAAAAAAAGAAGCGTAAGCTGTTGGTGTGTGTGCAATTAGCGCACACACCTTTTTGCGTTTATTGAGTAAAAAGTCGGAGGTATACTATGGATGCGGTGATAAAAAAAGTTTATGAAAATTCAATAGCTGATGAAATCGGCATAGTACCCGGGGATATTATTGTGTCTATTGACGGACAAAAGCTTAAGGATATTATAGACTTTAAGTTTTATTCTGCATCTGATGAGTACGAGCTTGAAATTTTAAAAGCAGACGGAACTACTGAAATTGTTGAAATTATAAATGACGACTATGAAGAGCTTGGGGTAGAGTTTGAAAATGGCCTTTTAGACAAACCTCAGGTTTGCAAAAACAAGTGTATGTTTTGTTTTGTTGACCAGCTTCCTCGTAATTGTATGAGAAAAACCCTTTATTTTAAGGATGATGATTACAGACTTTCGGCTCTTATGGGTAACTATATTACTCTTACAAACCTTAATGAGGATGACATTGAAAGAATTATAAGAATGCGTCTTCCTAGAATTAATCTTTCAATACATTCTGCAAATCCGGAAATCAGAAGTAAGCTTTTGAATAACAAAAATGCGGATATTATGCCTTATGTAAAAAGGTTTGCAGAGGCAGGAATTACAATGGATTGTCAGATTGTTTGTTGTCCCGGTATTAATGACGGTGAGGACCTTGACAACACAATAAAAGAACTTGCAAGATTCTATCCAAATGTGCAAAGTTTGTCTGTTGTTCCGGTAGGTTTAACAAAATATCGTGAACACTTGCCAAATCTTTCCGGATTTGATAAAATAAAGGCAGAGGAACTTATAAAACAGGTTGAAGGTCATCAGAATAACTGCATGGATGCATTTGGAAGCCATTTTGTATATGCATCTGACGAATTTTATGTTAAAGCTCAGTATCCTCTTCCAAAGCCTGAGGTTTATGAAAACTATTTGCAAATCGAAAATGGTGTGGGACTTATGACGTCCTTGAAGGATGAGTTTGAACAAGCAAAGACCGATTATAAAAAGGCATCGTATAAAAAGACTGTTGCAACGGGTGTATCTGCTGCACCGTTTATTCGCGAGCTTGTGGAAAGTATAACGGACAATGTAGATGTTGTGGCTATAAAAAACATTTTTTTAGGCGAGACTATTACTGTTGCAGGACTTATCACTGCAGGTGATTTAATTGAACAGCTAAAGGGTAAGGATTTAGGAAGAGAACTTCTTATTCCAAGAGTTATGCTAAACCATAATATGGTTTTTCTTGATGACAAAACAATATATGATGTAGAAAAGGAATTGAATGTAAAGGTAATAGTCGTTGAAAACGACGGATATGACCTTGTAAATAAATTAGGTGAGGTGTTATAATGGCAAAGCCGGTTGTAGCAATTGTTGGAAGGCCAAATGTAGGGAAATCCACTTTGTTTAATAAAATATCAGGTAAGAGAATAGCGATTGTAGAGGATACTCCCGGTGTAACCCGTGACAGACTTTATACCGATGCGGAATGGAACGGTATAACCTTTACTATGATAGATACAGGCGGTATTGAGCCTGTTTCAACAGACCGTATTTTAACAGAAATGCGTAATCAGGCACAGGTTGCCATTGATACAGCGGATGTTATTGTGCTTGTTGTGGATGTGCGTGAGGGAATGACTGCAACTGACAAGGACGTTGCAAATATGCTTATACGTTCAGGCAAAGAAGTTGTAATTGCCTGCAACAAATGTGATACCCCCGGGGACCCACCACTGCAAATGTATGATTTTTATAATCTTGCACTTGGAGAACCTATTCCTGTATCAGGTGTACACGGAAGCGGTGTGGGCGATTTGCTTGATGAAATATGCAAGCATTTTCCGGAAGATATTGAGGAAGAGGAAGAAGAGGATATTATTAAAATTGCCGTTGTTGGTAAGCCTAATGCAGGTAAGTCCTCGCTTATAAACCGTATATTGGGTGAAAACAGAGTTATCGTAAGCCCTATTGCAGGGACAACACGTGATTCTATTGACACTTATTATGAAAAAAATGGCGAGAAATTTATGATAATAGATACCGCCGGTATGAGAAAACGCGGTAAGGTTGAAGAAAATATCGAACGTTTTTCAGTTATCCGCGCCCTAAGTTCTGTTGACAGAGCTGATGTTGTGCTTATTATGATAGATGCAACTGAAGGTGTTACAGAGCAGGATACAAAAATTGCAGGCTATGCTCACGAACAGGGTAAGGCGTGTCTTATTTGTGTAAATAAGTGGGATTTGATTGAAAAAGATACAAAGACTATGAACAACTTCCGTTTAGAAGTTCAGGAGGGTCTTTCGTATATGCTTTATGCACCTATTTTGTTTATTTCTGCAAAGACGGGACAAAGGGTGGATAAAATTTTTGAAATGGCAAAATATGTTGCAAACCAAAATGCAATGCGTGTTTCAACGGGTATGCTTAATGATGTAATAAACGACGCTACATCAAGAGTTCAGCCGCCTTCGGACAAAGGTAAAAGACTTAAAATTTTATATATTACTCAGGCGTCTGTTAAGCCACCGACGTTTGTTATATTTGTTAATGATAAAAAGCTTGCTCATTTTTCATATATTCGTTATCTGGAAAATCAGCTTAGAAATACCTTTGGTTTTGAGGGTACTCCAATAAGATTTATAATAAGAGAACGTAGCAAGGAGGACTAATTATGTCAGTTGTCTTGATGTTAGTTATAGGTTATTTACTTGGTAGTCTTAATTTCTCTATTATTTTTACAAAAATATTTGCGAAAACCGATGTTCGTGAACACGGAAGCGGTAATGCTGGTTTTACTAATACCATAAGAACTGCAGGTAAAAAAGTTGGTATTTTAGTGTTTGTGTGCGATGCATTAAAGGCAATTGTTGCAATTTTAATTTCAATAGCTGTTGCTAAATGGATACCTTTTGATGAATATGTACAGTATGGAAAATATGCTGCGGCTTTGGGGGCAGTATTGGGACATAACTTTCCTTTGTATTATGGTTTTAGAGGTGGTAAGGGGATTGTAGTCTCAATAGCTATTATATATAGTCTTAACTGGATATCAGGTTGTATTACACTGGGTTCATTTTTAATTGTGTTTGCAATTACAGGTATTGTTTCCATAAGCTCACTTACAGGTGCTGCAGCAGTAATGATAGGTACCTTGGTTATGTTCCTTAATGGCTGGGCAGGGGTAGATGCAGTACAACTTGGCCTTATGGTTGTTATGGGTGTCTTGGCATTTTATATGCACAGAGCAAATATAAAAAGACTTTTAAACGGTACGGAAAGCAGTTTCAAAAAGAAGAAAAAATAATTCCGGAGGTGTGGTTATGGCAAGGATTTCTGTTTTGGGTTCAGGTAGCTGGGGTACAGCTATGGCTATGTGCCTGGCAAATAACGGACACAATATTTTATTATGGTCCCGTAGTGAAGAAACAACAGAAGAACTAAAAAGAACACACATAAATAAAAAATATCTTCCAGGTACAATTTTGCCTGAAAATATTGAATATACAAGTGATATTTCAGCCTGTGCCGAGGCGGATATTATAATTGTTGCAACACCGTCACATACTGTACGTCAGGTTAGTAAAAGTATTGCACCTTTTATAAAAGACGGACAGATTATAGTAAGCATTTCAAAAGGGTTTGATGAGGAAAAGTACAACAGGCTTTCTCAGGTCATAAAGGAAGAAATTCCAAACTGTAAGGTTGCAGCTATGTCCGGTCCTTCACATGCAGAGGAGGTTGTTAAAAAACTTCCTACAACAAATGTGGTAGCATGTAGTGAAATTGAAGTAGCAAATTACGTCCAGGAAATTTTTATATCGGAACATTTCAGAATTTATACCACCGATGACATTGTGGGGGTAGAACTAGGAGGTTCTCTTAAAAATGTTATTGCGCTTTGTGCAGGTATAAGTGATGGTCTTGGTTATGGTGATAACACAAAGGCGGCGTTGATGACTCGTGGTATGGCAGAAGTTATACGGCTCGGACTTGCTATGGGTGCAAAGTACGAAACCTTTACAGGCCTTTCGGGCATTGGCGACCTTATTGTTACCTGTACAAGTATGCATTCCCGTAACAGACGTGCAGGGATTTTGATAGGTCAGGGAAAAACACCAAAAGAGGCACAGGAAGAAGTAAATATGGTTGTTGAAGGTGTTAAAACTGCAAAGGCAGTAAAATATCTTTCCGACAAATGGAATGTGGAGATGCCAATTTGCCGTGTTGCTTATGAGGTGCTTTTTGAAGAAATGCCTGTTAAGGAAAGTGTTGCTGTACTTATGAACCGCGCTATGAGAAGCGAGAGGGAAACATACACCTCTTTTGGAGGAAGAAATGTATAATATTCTTGAAAAAAGCAGATTTGATGAAATGTATAAAATAATGGAGAAAAGCTTTCCTCCTGATGAACGCAGAACCTACGAGGGTCAAAAAAGTATTATGGACGCAGATAATTACTGCGTCTATACTTTTGAGCAAAACGGGGAAGTTGTGGCTTTTTTTACAGTATGGTTTTTGGATGGTTTTGTGTTTGCGGAACATTTTGCAGTTGACGAAAAATACAGAGGTGGTGGAATTGGAACGAATCTTATAAAAAGAGTTCTAAAATCCATTGATCTTCCTTTGGTGCTTGAAATTGAACTCGAAGACTCTTCCGATATTGCTAAAAGACGTGCCGATTATTACAGACGTCTTGGATTTAATGTAAATAGGTATGAGTATGAACAACCTTCATACGGAGAGGGGAAAAGTGCAATACCTATGCACCTTGTTTCATATTCTCAAAGTCTTACAGAGGAAGAATTTTTGAAATATAAAAAAGAAATATACAAAGAAATATATAAGTTGGAGTTGTAATAATGAAAGAAAAGACATTTTCCAGGGATTCAATACTTGCCCTTATAGGTGCATTTTGTTACATATCCTGTGCCACAATGGCTATGCCTATTACAGCGGGGTTTACAAAGTCGCTTGGTGGCACAGCAGAACTTATGGGGCTTATGACAGGTCTTATGTACCTCGTTTCCCTTTGTGTACGCCCTGTTGCAGGTAACCTTGCGGATAAAATTAAAAAGTCTACCCTTACAATATAGAGATCGAGACTTATGCTTGTCTCGAATTTTGCCTATGCACTTGCAACAAACCTTTGGGTACTTACTGTTGCAAGAATAGTTTGCGGTGTGGGGTATGCCGCTTGTACAGTTGGGCTTTCAACATGGTTTTCTATGCTTGTTCCAAGTAATAAGGTTGGTAAAGCTATGGGGATTTATGGTACAATGCAGGCTATAAGTATGGCTATTGTTGGTAAGGTTGCCATTACTGTTACAGACCTTACAAATGAAAGAGTAGCTTTTGTGATTTCTGCTTTGTTTGCAGTTGTTACATTTGTACTTGCCTTTGTAATTAAGGATAGGGGTAACCCCGTTGTAAAAGAAGGAGAAGATAAAAAGAAAATTCGTTTGCTTGATTTGAATGTTCTTCCTGTTGCAATTATACTTATGCTTTTTACAATTCCCTACAATGCAACTCAGGGGCTTATTAAGGAATATGTGCCTGCAAGAGGCTTTAATGTGGACGCAGGATGGTTTATAACAATGTACGCAATTTTCCTTATTGTACTTAGGGTTGGGTTTCGAAATTACTTTGATAAGGTTAAATATAGAACATTTTTGTTTATAAGTCTTATAAGCTCACTTGTTTCAATGACTTGTCTGCATTTTATGAATTGGTATATACTAATGGGTGTTGCTTCCCTTTGTATGGCGGGTGGTTATGGAATAATGTGTTCCGTTACTCAAGCTACTGCAATTAAGCTTGCAGGAGGTAAGGAAAACCGAGGTGTAGCAAACAGTACATATTATATGGGCTTTGATATGGGTATGGCGTTAGGACCTACAATTGGTGGAATACTTATGGCAAAACTTCCTGTGGAAATGTTCTATCCTGCACTTGCAGTTTGTTCATTAATTGCTTTTGTAATATACCTGTTGTTTAAAAAGAAAATAGATAATGCATAAAAAAGATGTGTAAAACTTTAAGTTTTACACATCTTTTTTGTTTAAAATATATGGATAAATAAGTATGCACCATAAAATGAGCACAAAATTTTGAGTGTACATAATAAAGGTGTTTCCGTCAGGAAAAATCTTAAAAGCGAATTTTATTGTAATGAGGACAGCTACACCTATGGTGGTCTTTAATATATTTTTTTTTACAGAAGATACAGGGTCGTATTTTACATATCGCCTTTCAATAAACCAACCTATAACAAAACCGCCTATTGCACCTGCAATTTTTATACAGTCGTATGAATATTCAGCTATGTGGTAGTCGGGATATATTTTTAAGATGGGGAAAATAAGGGTGAAAGCTGACACCCCAATTCCTGCAACAAGTGCTATAACATCGTGCTTTTCGCAAAGTTTATAAACAAAATCGGCAAGGAAAATTACGGTAATGCCAATTAAAAATGAAACTGCTACATCCCAAGGTGTATGTACTCTGAAATACATACGGGAAATGCCGACACCCACCGCACAAGAAATACATATAATTTTAAAAAGTTTTTTTCCAAAGTCCTTTGCTACGCAACCAAGTGCGGTAACACCGCTTTGCGTGTGTCCGCTGGGGAATGAATAGCCTGTTGCGTTTTCAAGTGCACCTTCCGATGGAATAATCCTTGAATCAAGCACCCATGGGCGTGGTATACAGAAAATTATTTTAAGTACCTGATTAATTCCCATACCTATACAAAAGGCAAACCCTGTTTTGTGTGCAAACCTTTTATAACCGCACCATTCAAGGAAACAAAAAATAAGTATTATAAAATATTCTTCACCTAAAAATGAAAAAAATCTAAAAACTGCATCAAACCAGATATTGCTTATGTTTTGAAACCAAAGTAAAATTTCCATAAAATCACCATTTCATATATTTATGGATAATATTTTACTACAAAAGTCAGATTATTTCAAGTGCAGTTGCCAAAAGCGGTAAATTATCACTGTAAATTTCGTCAAACTGAGAAAGTGGAAGAGGGTTTTCGCCAACACCTGCTTCTATGGTGTAGCCGGGTTTGTTAAAGGCTTGTATAAACCAGTCTTTGTAGCCCGCGTAGGCAGATTCTGAAGGAGTTACCGAAAGTGTATAACCTGAAGCTTCGGCAAGTTGTTGTGCAATACGATATGAATTTTGTGGCAGATAATTTAGGTATTTCCAATATATTACCTTGCCCTGCGTATGATATGAAATTGTAAGCAGAAAGTTGTTTTTTACTGTAAAATTATACATTGCAAGGCTTTCGGGTTCTGAAAGAGGCTCAGTGCCTACATAATCTCTTGGTGCAGGTGTAGTGTAGCCAAGATTATACTTTATTTCCTTTGCCTTTTGCCAGTTTGCGGGGTAGTTAAGGTTTAAATCTACCCCGTTTATATTTGCTTTCCACCCGTTAGGGAATGGTATTTGAGGATAGTTTCGGCTTATTTCCAAAACTTTGTTTAGATATTCGCCTACGGGAATGGCACTGTTTACAACGTCCATTCCGTCAGGATTAACACATGGAATTATATAAAGGGTTGTTTTTTCAAAAAGATTATTGGCATCCTTGTCGGCTATTTTACCGCCGTTTTCAAATGATTTTGCATATTCTTCTGCAAATTTCAAAAGCAGGGGTGTGGTAATCCATTCGTTTGCGTGATGGGTTGCGTTGAATAAAACCTCTTTTTCTCCTTTGCCGATTTTAAGGTAGTAAAGGTCCTTACCCATAACACTTTTGCCGATACTACCTGTTTCAACAAACTGATAACGTACTGCAAGACCGCTTACTATATATGAAACAAGATCCCAGGTATAACGTACATTTGTTGGCACAACGTCGAAATCAAATATGGTTACATTTCCGTTTTCATCAGTTTTGTAGCCGAAAATGTAAGGTTCCAATAGACTCCAGGTTTTTTGACCTACAATTCCGTCATTGTCAAGATTGTTTGTCTGTTGGAATTCTTTTACGGCATTTTCAAGGATTTCATCAAATTCTCCGTTTATGGGTACATTATATCCTGCCCTTTGCAGTGCAAGTTGTAACATATCTACAAATGACCCAGTGTCGCCTTTTTTTAAAGTTATCATTAAATCACCTCAATATATTTGATGTTTAAGTTTTGCAGAATATGTATTATTATCTATTTGTATTGCAGGAATAGTTACTTTATGCTAAAATATAAATGAGGTGTTTTTATGACTAAAATTATGTTTATATGCCACGGCAATATATGCCGAAGCCCTATGGCGGAGTTTGTTTTTAAAGATATGGTTGCAAAACTTGGCAGGGCTGATGAGTTTTATGTATCATCTTCTGCAACAAGTTTTGAGGAAATAGGAAACCCTGTACATTACGGTACCGCAAGTATACTTGATGGGCTTGGAATTTCGTACAGTGGTAAACGTGCTGTACACCTTGAAAAAAGTGATTATGAAAAGTACGATTACTTAATATGTATGGATAGGGCAAATGTAAAAAACACCCTGCGAATTGTTGGGAAAGATGTTGAAAATAAAGTTTACAGGCTTCTTGAGTTTGCAGATAGTGATGCAGATGTGGCAGATCCATGGTATACAGGTAATTTTGATATAACATACAGAGATGTTGTTAATGGATGCAAAGGTTTGATGAAAGTGATTGACAAAAAATAAAAATACTTAATATTTATATTGAAATTTTTTAATAAATCTGTTATAATATAAGTTGGATTTTTATTTATAATGGAGGTATATAAAATGGTTAAAGGTATTGAACATGTAGGTATTTATGGTAAAGATACAAAGGCTTTGGCAGACTGGTACTGCGAAAACCTTGGTTTTGAAATTGTGTATGATAATGGCAAAGGTACATATTTTGTTGCTGCACCTGATAAAAGCATGATTGAGATTTGTGTTGCAGATACAGACCCAAGATGTCCGGCACCTGCAGAGTCAGGTATCAGACATATTGCGCTTACAACAGAAAATCTTGAGGATTTGACAGAAATGTCTGAAAAAATGATTGCGTTGGGAATGGAAGTTGTTACTCCTGTGACAATTGCACCAAACGGTGTTGCAATATTTTTCTTTAGAGACCCTGAAGGTAATATTTTACACTTTATTTCAAGACCAAGTCCATTGGTTTAATTAAAACTATTTGTAACGCACGCATATTTTAAATATGTCGTGCGTTACGCCGTGCATTTTCGGAGGAACATTTATGAAAAAGGATGTGCTCATTACCCTTGTGGGTACGCAGGATAACGATGGGGATAAGGACAAGGTAGAACTTGTTACAGAAGGCAGTATGTATAAAAAAGCGGATGCTTATTATATAACATACAAAGAATCGGAACTTACGGGAATGGAGGGTACCACCACAACCGTTAAGGTACAGGAAAATAAGGTTACAATATTACGTTTTGGTACAAATAACACGCAACTTATTTTTGAAAAGGGAAAGCATCATATTTGTTGTTACGATACACCTTATGGTGGAATTTCCGTAGGCGTGTGGGCACAGGATGTTAAAATTAAATTTGATGATAACGGCGGGGAAATATTTGCCGATTATAGTATAGATGTTGATAACAATGCGGTTGGGAAAAACAATTTTCATATGATAGTAAGGGAGTGCTGATACTATGAATATAAAAGAAACAGTAAGAAGTCAAATTTCGAATCTTGTAGATAAGGCAGTTGCAGATTGCGGTTTTGAAGTTGTTTCATATCAGGTGGAAACACCACGCGAAAAGGCAAATGGCGATTTTTCTACAAATGTAGCTATGTTGCTTACAAAGATAGCTAAAAAAGCACCTCGTATGATTGCAGAAGAACTTGTTTCAAAAATGGATTGTAATGGTACATACATTGAAAAGGTAGAAATTGCAGGTCCGGGTTTTATAAACTTTTATCTTAATAAGAACTGGCTTTATGATGTGATTGGACTCGTTGAAAAAATGGGCAATCGTTACGGCAGTATTGACTACGGTAAGGGTAAAAAGGTTATGGTAGAGTTTATTAGTGCCAACCCAACAGGCCCTATGCATATGGGTAATGCAAGAGGAGGAGCCTTGGGAGACTCTATGGCAGCGGTTCTTGACTTTGCAGGCTTTGATGTAACTCGAGAATTTTATCTTAACGATGCAGGTAACCAGGTTGAAAAGTTTGCTTGTTCACTTGAGGCAAGATATTTACAGGAATGCGGTATAGATGTGCCTTTTGAAGATGAATGGTATCAAGGCGCGGATATTATACAACGTGCAAAGGAATTTATTGAAATAAATGGTGATAAATACGTAAATACAGAAAGTGATGAACGTAAAAAGGCACTTGTTGATTATTCACTAAACAAAAATGTAGAGCTTATGAAAAAGACTCTTGGTGATTACCGCGTGAACTATGATGTGTGGTTTTATGAAAGTGAACTTCACAAAAATGGTGAGGTTTTAGAAACTGTTGAGATTCTTAAAGAAAAGGGGTACACCTACGAAAAAGAGGGTGCTATATGGTTAAAATCTGCAGTTGAGGATGAAAAGGATGATGTTTTGGTACGAGCAAACGGCATACCAACATACTTCGCAGCAGATATTGCATACCACAGAAACAAATTTGTAACCCGTGGTTTTGACAGGGTTATAGATGTATGGGGTGCTGACCATCACGGTCATGTAGCACGTATGAAATATGCTATGGAGGCTGTTGGTGTAGAATCTGAAAAACTTGAGGTTGTTCTTATGCAGTTGGTACGCTTAATGCGTAACGGTGAGGTTGCAAGAATGTCCAAACGTACAGGTAAGGCAATTACACTTGATGATTTGCTTGAAGAAATCGGTATAGATGCTGCACGTTTCTTCTTTAACATGAGAAATGCCGGCAGTCATTTTGATTTTGACCTTGACCTGGCGGTTGAACAGTCAAACAACAACCCTGTTTTTTATGTTCAGTATGCACATGCGAGAATTTGCAGTATTATCCGTTTGCTTGAAGAAACAGGAAAAAAGGTAATGTCTGCCGATTCAATAAATAAGGATATTTTGGTTAAGGAAGAAGAATTTAATTTGTTAAGACAAATTGCAGAGTTGCCTGATGAAATTAAAGCGTCTGCTGAAACCTTAGAACCTTCAAAGCTTACAAGGTATTCGGTAGAACTTGCAAATGCATTCCATTCATTCTACAATGAATGTCATGTAAACATTGAAGATGAAGAACTTTCACTTGCAAGACTAAAGCTTATAGACTGTGCAAGAATTACTCTTGCAAATGTGCTTGAACTTTTGAAGGTTGAAGTACCTGAAAAAATGTAAAACGGAGTTAATATGAAAAAGATAATTGTTTTACTTACACTTTTAATATTTACTTTCAGTATAAATGTAAGTGCATCTGGTTTTGTGAAATTGACTGAAAAACTTCTTGAAATCCATAATATAGAAATCACTGATGACCTTTCGGGAATAAATCGTTTGCAAAACAGAAGAAATATTAAAAATCCAAAGGTTATTTCTGCTGCTATAAAAAGCGGAGTTATGGTTGCAAAAAACGGAGTGGTCAATGAGGAGAGTACAGATTTTTCTTCACTTACTGATGGGCTTATTAAAAAATATATTAACGACGATTCTGTTAAATTTGTTTCGGGTAGTCGAGAGGAATTGGTGGGTAATTATAACCTGGTTTTTTATGACAAAACTGTTTTTGTAACGGAAAATCAGTCGCTTGACGACATAAACTATACTGATATTTATACTTGTATTGCAGATAGTTCAGATAAAATTATTTTTATATGGAAAGCGGGGAATATTATACAACCCGCAGTTTATAAGGTAAAATTATACTGGCTTGAGGGTGCTGAACTTTATGCATCTGAAGTATATAAAAAAAATTATGATTCGTGGATAAAAGAAAACTTTAAAGACAATTTTGCTGTTCTTGATGCTTCTTACATAAGTGTTGATGAGGATTTTGTGTTAAAAAATCTTGATAAATACATATATGTTTTTGCAGATAGTTATGACGGAAAAATTGTTGTAAAGGGAATATCCCATTAAGAGGTGTTTAAATGAAATTTAAAAAAATGTTTGCAGTGTTATTATGCGTTGTAATGTTGTTTTCGACAGTTGGTACTGCAAGTGCAAAAACACTTGCAGATTATATGTCAATAGATACAACAAATGGTGAGGCTGTTGCTGAATTTTATGATAATCTTCTTAACTATATTATGAAATACTATAAGTATGATATAACAAGAGAAGAAATGCTTACCGCGGCAGTAACTGCAATTTTAAAAGAACATCCGGAACTTCTTGAAGAATTTGGCAAGGGTACTTTTGATGCTCTTGACGAAAATTCAATGTATTATAATGAAGAAGAATTTGAAACACGCCTTGAAGATGTTTCCGGGGTATATGTTGGAATAGGTATAAATGTACATTATGATGAAGAATATGTTATACTTGGTGAACCATTGGAAGGGGCGCCTGCGGAAGGTTCCGGACTTAAAGTAGGGGACAAAGTAATTTATGTAGATGGTATAAATGTTAAGGGTTACGGTCTAGATAAGGTTACTGAGCTTATAAAAGGTAAGCCTGGGACAAGTGTAAACATTACCGTTTTAAGAAATGGTATAGAATATACATATACAATTCAAAGAGCGGAAATAAAAATCAATCCTGTTTCATACAAATTAATTGATGAAAAAAATATTGGTTATGTAAAAATTTCTTCTTTCAATTCCAATACTGCCGAGGCTTTTGCACAGGTAATGGATACATTTAATGCAAAAGGTATCAAGACTGTGGTACTTGACCTTCGAAATAACCTTGGGGGGTATCTTTCTGCTGCAATTTCAGTTGCAAGTTATTTTATTCCTGACGGTAAACTTATTGCAACTGAAGAATATAAGAATGAAAAAAACAATAAATACCATTATGCAAAGGATACACCATATAAATTCAAAGGCGTTGTGCTTATAAATGAATATAGCGCTTCTGCTTCGGAACTTGTTTCTGGTGCGATAAAAGATTATAAAAGCGGTTATATTGTAGGGCAAACTTCTTATGGTAAGGGAACAGTTCAAACCTATGTTCCCTTAAAAAGCAACCATTATATGTGGATGACTATTGCTGAATATTATACACCAAGTCATAATCTTATACACAAAGTTGGTATAGAGCCTGACTATTTTGTTTTTAATAAGTATGAAGATTTTGATATGTCAACAGTTACACCTTATGAAATTACAAGGGTTTTGAAAATTGGTGATACCGGTGCGGATGTGGCGTGTGTAAAAGAACGTCTTTTGGCACTTGGATTTAAACTTGAAGTAAATGAAATTTACGACAGGCAGACAGCTGATGCAGTAACCCAGGTTCAAAAAAGCACTAATCTATTCCCTTATGGAGTGGCAGATATTACAACTCAAATTAAAATTAACGACGTTTTAAGGGAAACACAGGTAGAGGTTGATAAACAACTTGAAAAAGCAATTAGTATTGCTGAAAAAATGAAATAACTCGGAGGTAATGAGATGAAAATCAAAGATGGTTTTGAGCTAAGGGAGATTGCAGACAACTATGTTGTTATACCTGTTGAAAGCAAGGTTGTGGATTTTAGCTCTATGATTATGCTTAATGAGGTAAGTGCATTTTTGTGGCTTCAGCTTTTGGAAGATAAATCTGAAAATGATTTGCTTAAGGCTGTACTTTCGGAATATGATGTAGATAAGGAAACTGCTGCAAGTGATATTAAGGTATTTATAAAGGAACTTGTGGCAGCAGGAGTAATTGATGTCTGATATAATAGGTAAATTTCAACTAACTGATATGAATGATATTGTACGGCTTGCAAAACCGGTGCTAAAGGATGGCAGGTCGGTAAAATTCATTGTTGTAGGTAACAGTATGAATCCTGTTTTTATAAATAACAGGGATAAAGTTACTGTATCTATGGCAGAAAAGATTAAAAAACGTGATGTTATACTGTATCGTCGTAATGATGGAAGTTACGTACTTCATCGTGTTATAGGTAAAGGTAAGTATGGCTTTAAGCTATGCGGTGATAATCAGACGATAATAGAATATCCTGTCAAAATGGAGGATGTTGTTGCAGTTGTAACATCTTTTGAACGCAAAGGCAGAGAGTATGGTACAACGTGTTTTTGGTACAGGTTATATAGCTTTTTGTGGTGTCTTGTAATACCTTTGCGTAAATTAGAATTTAAAATTGTATACGGCCTTAAAAAAATACTTAAGAGGAGCAAATGAATTGGAAGTTAAAAAAACAACTTTTCAATGGATAAAGAGTATAAGTAAGCCTGTGATGCCGGGGGTGGCAGCAATAAGCATTTTGGGAATGTTAAATGCTTTTTGCGGAGTGATCCTTGCTTTACAGTCTAAAAATGTAATAGATAGTGCAATTACACACAATTACGATGTGCTTATAAATGCAGTGGCGTTGCTTGTGTGCTTGATTATGGTGCAATTTTTGCTGAATTTTTCCTATATGAAAATAAGTGCCGACATCGTATCTAAGCATTCGCTAAAATTACAGAGGCACATATTTTCCAATGTGGTTAATATGGATTATGCCACAGTGTCATGTATGCACAGTGGAGAACTTTTAAACCGTATAACCACAGACAGTGATGTTGTAATGTGTGCAATAATAGGAATTGTTCCGCAGATAATTGCTTTTGCAACGGGAGTTGTCTCTGCTTTTGGAGCGTTATTGGTAATTCAGCCATTATTTGCAGTTGTATGTGCAGTTACGGGTGTTGTTGTGGGCATAGGTGCTGTTTTATGGGGGAGACGTCTTAAAAAGTATACTCTTATGTGTCGTGAGTGGAACGATAAAGGCAATTCGTTTATGCTTGAATGTATACAAAATATATTGGTTATTAAATCCTATGCAAACGAGCAGAATGTTACAAACCAAGCAGAGGAAATTCAAAAAAACACATATAAAGTACTTAAAAAGAAAAATATCAATAATATTTTAGCAAGCCTTGCTGCGGAATTTGCATTTACTTTTGGTTTCTTTCTTGCTCTTGGATGGGGAGCGTTTGGTATAGCTTTTGGTACGATTACTTACGGTAGTTTGATGGCCATGATACAACTTGTGGATAAGGTACAGTCTCCATTTAAGGGAATTGCATCTGTTATACCTCAGTATTATCAGATGCTTGCATCCGCTGAAAGACTGATGGATATTGTACAATTTGCTGAAGAAAAAACAGATAGTAATATATCCGATTTAGAGACTATTGAATTTAAAAACATTTCTTTTTCATATAATAAGGAAGAAAAAGTTATTAAAAATGCAACATTTAAAATAAATAAAGGCGATTTTGTGTTGATTTCGGGCATATCCGGAATAGGAAAAAGCACACTTTTAAAACTTATGCTTAATATGTACAAACCTGATGAAGGAGAAATTGTTCTAAGAGACGAAAAGGGTAATGTGTACACATTAAATAATGGCTGTCGTAAACTTTTTGCTTATGTACCTCAGGGTAATATGGTGCTTTCAGGCACAATAGAGGATAATGTCGCATTTTTCTCAAATGATATTGATTCAAACAAGATAGAGGATTGTTTGAAACTTGCATGCCTGTGGGATGATGTTTGTGATATGCCTGAAGGCGCAAAAACTTATGTTGGAGAAAATGGTATGGGACTTTCTGAAGGTCAAGTACAACGTCTTGCTGTTGCAAGGGCACTTTACCGAGATGTTCCGGTGCTTTTGCTTGATGAGGCAACATCAGCTCTTGATGCAAGAACTGAAGAAAAAATGCTTGAAAACATAAGAAATTTGAATAATAAAACATGTATACTTATATCTCATAAAAAAGGGGTAGAAAAATATATGGATAAGAAAATAATCATAGAAAACGGCATAATTGTATTATAGTTAAAATACACAAACAAACATAGGTGATTTTGGTAATATTTCATAAAAAAGAAAAAAATAAAAAAATATTAAAAAATATGTTTGACAAGTGAATCAAAAAAATGTATAATAAATACAAATGTTAATAATTGTACATAAAACTCTAGGAGGTTAAAAACATGAAGTTTAGAAGTTTAATTTCTGCTTTGGTTGTTTTCACAATTGTGATGTGTGCTATGTCAGCTGTTAGTGCTGCAACTTTCACAACAACAACAAATTACACTGCATCTGGTGTACAGGTAGTTACAGATGTTACAGGTATTACAAGTGCTAATATGGTTTCATACGTTATTTTTGATAAAAATGATCCTGCACCATCTAACACAAACATTAAGTATATTGACCAGAAATCTGTTTCTGGTGGCACAACAAGCTTTACAGTAACTGATACTGTTGCTAAACTTGATGGTAATAAAATTCTTTTGGGTAGCAACGGTGAAGCTATTACTGCAAATGATGCTGAAAAGGTTGTTAATATTGACAATGATAGCAGCTTGGTTGTTGCATATGACGGTGTTGTTAATGAAGATGATGGTTCAGTTACATTCTTGGTAAGTCAGAATTTAACTACAAAAACAGGCATCAATGTTGTTGCAACAGATGCAGGTGGTAATGTATACGAATTCGTTGGACTTATGAACTTGTCAGAAGAAGACGCTAAATATTATGCTATTAACTTGATTGACAATAGAGAAAATGGTATTGACTTTAGTGCTTGCACTTTTGAAGTTACTCCTGTTTTAGAAAATGGAACAGTAATGACTAATGTAGCCAATAGTAATTATTGGGTAGCTGAGTAAAGGAGGGACAGTATAATGAAAAAGTACATTAAACCAACTGTTGAAGTTGTTAGTTTGAAATCTTCAGAA
>JAZSRE010000139.1:0-12235 GCA_045538345.1 Clostridia bacterium | reverse complement strand
ATATTCAAAGTCAATTCGCTTTCCGTCAATCTTTATTTCTATATTATTTTTTTCTATAAATATATTGTCTATAGGAACAAAATCAACAGTTATGTTTTTATCATCTGTATTAATTTTAATTTCATTGTATTGGTTGCCAATACCTTTTATAATTACATCAATATATTTTTTTGTATCACCAACTGTTACATATATTTTGCCTTTTTTATCGTTAAGATGTTCTGTGGCTGTAAATTTACCTGTATTGGTAATTGTTCCAATATCTTCATCACAAGACCATTTTATAGAATCTTCTGTAAATATTAGAGGCTTATAACCGCTATATGCTTTAGCATACAAGTTTATTGTTTCATTGGCGTTTAGAGTTAGTTTGTCTATTTTACTTCCGGCTTTGTTTGTAATATCAATAGTGGAAGGGGCACTAACACATGTTATATTAATTTTTCCTGTCTTGCCGTTTGATTTTGCATAAACGGTAACAATTCCATCATCTTTTGCAGTAAATATACCATCGTCGTTTATTGTGCTTTTGTTTTCTTCCGCAACTGAAAATTTCAAATTATTTAATGGGGTTTGATAAAATGATGTATCATATCCTTTTGCAGTTAACTTTGTTGAACTGTTAACAACAATACTTACGTTTAAAGGATAAATAATTATGTTGTTTAAAATTCCGGTTGCAGATAGATTGTTTTTTAAAAATATAAAGTTAGATACACTTCTTAACGCCCCTTCAGATGGTTTGTTTACAAGTGAAGTAACATTTTCACCGGGAAATTGTACAACATAACTTGTTGAGCCACCACCATCAAGGTTTATTGCATCTACACATCCAAGCTCTTTAAGCCTGTTTGCAAGTGTTTTTAGCTGTACACCGTAACTGTAACCTTTTTGCCTTCCATCAATTGTGTATAAAAGAATGCTTCCGTCATCTTTTATTCCAATAGCTGTTCTTGGATTTGCACCTGTTGCAAAGCCGGATTTAACTTCGTTATTTTCGATAAGTACATCACCGGTAGCGCCAAGACCTATTTTTGCATTTTTCCATCTTTCGTCCCCGTCAAACGAAAAAGATATTTCAATTGTTTCCCCAATTTCCAGGCTTTTTACGGGGTTTAAGTATTCTTCAGGTGCGTTGCTGTCAACTGTAAGTACCATTTTCCCTTTTTGAATTTCTATTGAACCTAAATTTTCGCTTATTGATTCTACTGTTGCAGTTAATTTTTGACCTAATTTCATTTCACCTGTTATTGAGCCTAAAATTACATCGTATCCTTTTGTTTTATTATGAGTTTCGGCTGAAAAGTCTTCTGTTAACAAGTATGCCTGATAGGGCTGTCTGTATTTGTTTATCATATGAATATGCATTTTTGTTCCATCTTGTTTTGTCATTATGGAGTATAATGTAAATTTAGACATAAATGCAGTATTGTCTTCCATAATACCGATGCCATATTGAGAAGAGCCTGTTTTTGTTAATATTTTACCATCTGAAATTACGTTGCTCATTGGAACGCCTGTGTCAAATGAGAAGAAGTCTGCATTTATACCAGCAAGAGGAACAATGCCATTTTCCCTAATATATGAAACTTCTGTATTTATTGTTGATGTACCATACAAATATTTGCCATTTGTTATTATAGGTTCTACATTTTCGTTTGGTTTATATATTACGTAATTTTCTGTTTGTTGACCAACTCCATCCTGGTCACTATACCAGGTGTTTTGAGTAGATGTTGTTTCTTCACCTATTTTAATTGTATATCCGTTTATCAAAGTTGAACCAAGCACTGATGCATTTACAGTAGTAGAAGAAAAACAAATAATAAAAGCCAATAGTAAAGTTTGAATTTTTTTCATAAATTTCTCCTTGTAAGTGTGCTAAATATAATTAATTATACAATATTTAAATTAATGTATGATTAATTTTTTGTTAAAATTTTAAATAATGAAAATAAACAAAATGTAATTGCGTTAATTACAACAATTGTTGCTCCTGTTGGGAAGTTTAAAATAATTGAAGTAAACATCCCGATACAAAAAGTAGCTATTGATAATATGACTGTTGAAAGCATTACTTTGTTATATGTTGAAAAAATTCTCATTGATGTAAGTGCAGGGAATATAATAAGAGATGATATAAGCATTGAGCCCATCATTTTCATACCTATTACAATTGCAAGTGCAGAAAGAATTGCAATTATAATGTTATATAGACTGCAATTTATTCCGAGAGATTTTGCAAATTTTTCATCAAAACTAATTAAAAATATTTTGTTATACAACAAAAAGAATATTGTAAGTATTATAATTGAAAGTATAACTATTAACAAAACATCCAGGTTTGTAAGTGCTAGAATACTACCAAACATATAGTTGTATATATCTGTGTTTCCACCTGATGAATGTGAAATAAGCAATACACCGATAGCCAGTGATGAAACGGATATCATTGCAATTGCAGAATCACCTTTGATTTTACTGCTGTTTTTTAGTTTTAAAAGTAAAATTGCTGATATAATAACAACTGGTATGGTGATTTTTATAGGAGAAATTCCTATAAATGTACCAATTGCAAGAGAACCAAATGCAATATGAGAAAGGCCATCTCCAATCATCGAAAATCTTTTAAGTACAAGCGTAACACCTAAAATTGCACAGCATAGTGAAATTAACAAACCGCCAATAAAAGCACGCTGTACAAAGTCAAAGGAAAGTATTGTTAAAATATCATTAAGCATTATAATTTCCTCCTGATATTTTTTTATAATATTCGGAATTTAAATATTCATCTGTGGTTCCGCTAAATGATGAGTTTTTTTCAAGATGTATAATGTGGTTTGAATATTTTAGTGCACTTGAAATATCATGAGATACCATAATAACTGTTGTTTTGTGTTCCTTATTTAAATGATTTAATATACTGTAAAAAGATTCTGTAACCATTGGATCAAGTCCTGAAACAGGTTCATCAAGTATTAAAGTGTTTTCAGCTGTACAAAGGGCACGAGCAAGTAAGACGCGTTGTTTCTGACCACCTGATAAATTATGAAAACTTTTGTTTTTTAAGTCTGTAATTTCCAATAATTTCATATTAAGGCTTGCAATTTGTTTGTCTTTTCTTGTGAAAAATGGAGTTTTTTTTAGCCTGTTTGCACATCCGGATAAAACAACTTCATATACAGATGCAGGGAAATCGTCTTTTATATCTGAATGTTGTGGAAGATACCCAAAGCCATTTTTTAATATATCATCAGAAAATATAATAGTACCGTCATGGGGCTTTAATATTCCCACAAGTAAATTTATAAGTGTGCTTTTTCCTGAACCATTTTCACCAACAATACATACATAGTCGCCTTTGTTTATATTAAATGAAAGATTATCTATAACTTTTGTGTCCTTATAACCGAAATTTAAATTTTTACATTGTATAAGTGGCATTATTTTATTGCCTCCTTAAGATTTTTTAAATTATTTTTCATTAAAGAAATGTAAGAAACATTATTTACAAAATCCTCGTAAGTTACATTGTGGCAAGAATGGAAGAGGAACTTTGAAGTGCCGGTTTCCTTTGTTATTGTATCAGCTATTTTTTGATTTGAAAATTCAATATAAAATATACATTTTATATTTTGTTGATTAATTGTATTTATAATATTTTTCATAGCTTGTACAGTTGGTTCAGATTCCTCAGCACAACTTGAAAATGCTGAAATGTAATTTAAACCATAATCTTTTGCAAAATATGAAAAAGGAAATCTGTCAGCAAAAATCACAGTTTTGTTTGATAAGTTAATTGTTCTTTCAAATTGCTTGTCAAGTTCATCAAGTTCTGTTAGTATATTATTTAAATTATTTTTAAATAAACCTTCTTGCTTGGGGCTTACTTCACATAATGCATCACTTATTATCTGTACAATTTTTTTTGCATTTTTAGGTGAAGTCCAAATATGTTCATCATATGTTATATGGTCGTGTTGTTCGTTTATTATGGGGTCTATATAGTCCATAAGTCTTATAATTTTAATTTTGTCTGTGTTTATTGCAGAAAGTATAGTTTCTACCCACTTATCTGATTCGCCACCTGTATATATAAAAATATCAGAATTTTTTATTGATATAATGTCTTGGGTGGTAGGTTCGAAAGTATGGCTTTCTGTTCCTGGTTTTAAAAGCATTAAATTATTTGTGTTTTCTGCACATAAATCATTTACAAGACTATAATATGGAAAAACAGTTGATGTAATGTTTATATTATTTGGTGTTTCACTTTTGTTTTTACCAATGACAATAAGTGCTGCAAATATAATTATTATAATTAAAACTATAAGGGAAAAGAATGCTGTTTTTTTCATAGTTTTACACCACTTTCTTTACAGGCAGAACATGTTCCGTACAAAATGGTTTTACCTGTATCAATATCAAATTGATGATGTTTATTAATGTGTTGGTTTAAAGAAGTAATATGTTCGCAGTTTAAATGTATTAATATACCGCATTTGGTACATTTTAAATGGAAATGACTATTGCATTCACTATGGTTGCCAATGTATTGATATAAAACAGATTTTCCGTTATTTCCTCGGAAACGCCTTATTGATCCATCGTCTGTCATTTTATCAATTAACCTGTAAATTGTGCTTTTTCCAACATTTTTATTTGAAACTGCATCTGTAATTTCTTTTATTGAAAAATGTTTGTCTATGTTTTCTTTTAAAAAATTAATAAGTATTTGTTTTTGTTTTGTTTTATACATAAGATACCTCGCATAATTTGAGAATTACTCTCATATTATACAATTTTTATTTAAAAAAGTCAATGCTTCAATATATAAAAAAGCCTCAATCGAAAGATTGAGGCTTTAAATTATCTTTTGTCAAGTTCTTCTTTAATTAGCTTATTTAAAATTTGAGGATTACCCTGACCTTTTGTTGCTCTCATAGTTTGTCCAACAAGGAAACCGATAGCTTTATCTTTACCGCCCTTGTAGTCTGCAACAGATTGTGGATTATTATCTATAATTTCAACAACAATTTTTTGTAAAGCACTTTCATCACTAATTTGTACAAGGCCTTTTTCTTTGATTATATCTTCCGGGTCGTGAGGGTTTGCGAATAATTCTTCAATTACTTTTTTACCCTGGTTATTACTGATTGTACCTTTTTCAATAATTGAAATTAGTTTAACAAGATGCTCTGCAGGGAATGGAATTTGTGATGGTTCCATATTATTTTCGTTAAGAAGTCTTGAAATATCACTTAAAATCCAATTGCTTGCTGACTTGCCTTTTGCACCAAGTTCCATACATTCGTCAAGGAAATCAGCAAGGTGAATACTCATAGTTATCTGGCCTGCATCATATTCAGTAAGTCCACCTTCGTTAATATATCTTTCCTTACGCTGAGCAGGTAGTTCGGGAATAGATTCACGAATTTTTTCAACCCATTCATTATCAACAATTATTGGTACAAGGTCGGGTTCGGGGAAGTATCTGTAATCCTGAGCTTCTTCTTTACTTCTCATTGCAATTGAAATACCCTGAGCATCATCCCAACGTCTTGTTTCCTGAATAATTTTATTACCTGCAAGTATTTCATTAATTTGTCTTTGTGATTCGTATTCAATAGCACGAACTGCTCCGCTAAAGGAGTTAACGTTTTTCATTTCTGTACGGGTTCCGAATTCTGCTTGCCCCTCAGGACGGACAGAAACGTTAATATCACAACGTAGAGAACCTTCTTGCATTTTACAGTCGGAAACACCTGTGTATTCCAAAATGGCTTTTAGGTTTTCGAGATATGCTCTTGCTTCTTCAGAATTTCTCATATCAGGTTCTGAAACTATTTCAATAAGTGGTACACCACAACGATTAAAATCCACAAGAGTATTTCCCGCAACTGCTTCGTGAAACAATTTTCCAGCGTCCTCTTCAATATGGATTCTTGTAATTCCAATTCTCTTTTTGTTGCCGTCAACTACAATGTCAACGTAACCATTTGTGCATAGAGGAAGGTCAAACTGTGATGTCTGGTAAGCCTTTGGAAGGTCGGGATAAAAATAATTTTTTCTATCCTGCTTACCTTCTTTTGTTATTGAACAGTTTGTTGCAAGACCTGCTTTAATTCCGTAATCAACAACTTTTTTGTTAAGTACGGGCAAGGTTCCAGGCATACCTGTACATATTGGACAACAATGAGTATTTGTATCGCCACCAAATTCGTTTGCACAGCTACAATATATTTTAGTGTCTGTTGCAAGTTCTGCATGAACTTCCAGACCAATTACTGTTTCAAATTTCATTTTATTCACCTCTTAATCTTATAACTGCGGACGTGCTTTGCTAAAATCAGAACTCTGTTCAAATGTATAAGCTGCACGAAGTAACGTTGATTCACTGAATGCTTTACCGATTAACTGCATACCTATTGGCATATTGTTACTGTCAAAACCGCAAGGTATGGATATTGCAGGTACGCTTGCGATGTTAATTGATACAGTGCAAATATCTTCAAGGTACATCTGTAATGGGTCAGTGGTTTTTGAACCGATGTTAAATGCAGTAGTAGGAGCAGTAGGTGTAAGTATGAAATCATATTTTTCAAAAGCTTCATCAAAGTCATTTTTAATAACTGTTCTTATCTGTTGAGCTTTTTTATAATATGCATCATAATAACCTGAACTTAGTGCATAAGTACCAAGCATTATTCTTCGTTTAACCTCTTTGCCAAAGCCTTCACTTCTTGTTTTTTTGTAAAGGTCATCAAGACTTTCGTAACTTTCAGTTCTGTAACCGTATTTAATACCGTCATATCTTGCAAGGTTAGAACTTGCTTCTGCTGATGAAATAATATAATATGCAGGAAGAGCATATTTTGATGATTTCATATCAAAAAAATCAATTTCAGCACCCAACGCTTTGTATGTTTCAACAGCTTTTAAAATTGCATTTTTAACATCATCGTTTATGCCTTCGCCAATGTAGTCATTCGGAATACCTATTTTCATACCCTTTACGTCATTTACAAGAGCTTTTGTATAATCTTCTTTAGGGATGTTTATAGATGTGCTATCCATGCTATCGTGGCCTGCAATAATGTTTAGTACCATAGCAGAGTCTGTAACATCTTTTGTAAGAGGGCCAATTTGGTCAAGTGATGATGCAAAGGCTACAAGACCAAAACGTGATACAAGCCCATAAGTTGGTTTTAAACCAACAACACCACAGAACGATGCAGGTTGACGTATTGAACCACCTGTGTCTGAGCCAAGTGAATAAATTGCAGTATTTGCACTGACAGATGCTGCTGAACCACCTGATGAACCCCCGGGAACTTTGTTAAGGTCGTATGGGTTTTTTGTCTTTTTAAAATATGAATTTTCAGTGGAAGACCCCATTGCAAATTCATCCATATTAAGTTTACCAAGCATTGGTGCATTAATTTCTTTTATTTTATTAGCAACAAAAGCATCGTAAGGAGGAACAAAGTTTTCAAGCATTTTTGAAGCACATGTTGTTTTTATGCCACTTGTGCAGATATTATCTTTAATAGCCATAGGGATACCTTCTAAAGGTGCAATTTCTTCACCATCGGCTATTTTTTTATCAACAATTTTTGAGGTTTCTAAAGCTGATTCACAAGTTAGTGTAATATAACTTTCTACTTTGTTTTCTACATTTTCTATTCTTTCAATAACTGATTTAGTGATTTCTGTACTTGAAACCTTTTTTGTCTTAAGCATATCTGAAAGCTCGTGAGCTGTAAATTCATATAAATTCATTTTAAACCCTCCTATTCAACAACCTTAGGTACTAAATAGCATCCGCCTTCCTGGGAAGGGGCATTCTTTAAAATATCTTCCTGAGAGTAAGATTCTTTTACAACATCTTCTCTAAAGACATTCTGTATCTTCATTGCGTGGTTTGTAGGGGCAATGTTTTTTGTATCAATTTCAGAAAGCATATTTGCAAAGTTAATTATGCTTTCCATTTCACCTGTAAGCTTTTCGGCTTCGGTTTCATCAACATAAAGTTTTGCAAGGTTTGCAACGTATTTAACTTCATCTGTTGTGATTTTCATTTATATCATCCTTTCGTGGAATATTTACCAAATAGATATTATACATCATTTTTTAAAAAAATTCAATTATTCTGTCATAGAAATAAATTCTTTTTCATTAATTATTTTTACACCCAATTGTTCCGCTTTGATAAGTTTGCTGCCTGCTTTTTCGCCTGCAATGACAAAAGTTGTGTTTTTAGAAACAGAGGAGGATGTCTTTCCACCAAAACGTTCTATTATTTCGGATGCCTCGTCCCTTGAATATGTTGGTAATGTGCCTGTTAAAACAAAAGTCATACCTTCAAAACGGTTGTCAGTTGTTTTTTTTGTATAAGTTAGGTCAACTCCTGCAAAACGTAGCTTTTGTATTATATCAATTGCACCTGTACTCGAAAAGAAATTTACAATGCTTTTTGCCATTATAGGACCAATGTCTTCTATTTGCGTTAAAACTTCTTCGGATGCCTCGGACAAGGTGTCAATATCTCCAAATTTTTCGGCAAGAATTTTGCCTGCTTTGCTACCGATGTTGCGGATACCCAGTGCAAATATAACTCTGTCTAAACCTGCATTTTTTGAATTTTCAATGGCTTTTATAAGGTTGTTTGCAGATTTTACTCCCATTCGATCAATATCAACCAAATTCTCGTATTTTAAATAATATAAATCGGCAGGATTCTTTATAAGTTCAAGCTCTGCAAGTTGTTCTATGATTGCAGGGCCAAGTCCGTCAATATCCATAGCATCTTTGCTTGCAAAGTGAATTATGTTTCTTATTTTTTGTGCAGGACATTCGGGATTCACACACCTTGTTGCAGCTTCGTCAGCTTCTCTTATAACATTTGTTCCGCACACAGGGCATTTTTCAGGCATTTTATATGGTAATTCTGTACCTGTTCTTTTTTCAACGACAACTTCAACAACTTCAGGGATTATATCTCCGGCTTTTTGAATTATAACCGTATCACCAATTCTTATGTCCTTATTTGTAATATTATCAATATTATGCAGTGTTGCACGGCTTACTGTTGAACCTGCAATTCTTACAGGCTCAAGTTCAGCAGTAGGGGTAAGTACACCAGTTCTGCCTACTTGTATAGTTATATCCAAAAGTTTGGTTTGTTTTTGCTCTGCAGGGTATTTATATGCTATTGCCCATCTTGGGGCTTTGGTAGTACTGCCCAATAATTCTCTTTGTTTAAAATCATTTATTTTTATAACTGCACCGTCAATGTCAAAACCAAGTTCACCACGCATTTCTCCGATTTTTTGAATTTGGTTATATGCATCATTTATCGTTGAAAATGATTCGTATGTTGGACTAACTTTAAAACCAAGGGTTTTAAGATAATTTAACGACTCAATATGGTTTGAAAATTCTTTGCCTGTAATTTGTTGAATATTAAAAACAAAAATATTCAAATTGCGTTCCGCAGTAATTTTACTGTTAAGCTGCCTTAGTGAGCCTGCTGCTGCATTACGCGGGTTTGCAAATAAAGGTTGTTCAAGTTCTTCACGTTTATGATTTAGATCTACAAAACTTGAAACACTCATATATACTTCACCGCGAACTTCCAGGTACGGAATATTTTCTGTAAGACGAAGTGGGATGGATTTTATTGTTTTTAAGTTTTGGGTTACATCTTCACCTGTAACACCATCACCACGGGTTGAACCTCTTATAAATTCACCATTTTCATATTCCAATGACACTGAAAGACCATCAATTTTCATTTCTACTACATATTCGGGATTGTTAATTGATTTTCTTACAGATGTATCAAAATTTTCAAGTTCTTCTTTTGAAAAAGCATCATTTAGGCTTTCCATAGGTACTGCGTGCGTAACCGTATCAAAGCCTTCTAAAACCTTTCCGCCTACACGTTCAGTAGGGGAATTGTTTACTTTGTACTGTGGATATTTTTCTTCTAAATCTATTAGTTCGTGAATTAATTTATCATATTCAAAATCTGTTATAGTAGGATTATCTAGTACATAATAATCATAGCTGTGTTGTTCAATTTTCTTAACAAGTTCTTCCATATATTTTTTCATGGTAAGCCCTCCATAGTTTATTAAAACATATAAAGATATTTTACCACAAAAGTTATTATTTTACAATATAAAATAAAAAGAAAAAGCCACAAAGTGGCTTTTTCTTTTTATCCAAGTTTTTCTTCAATTAGTTTTGCTAATTTTTCTGCTCGTTCAGTTATGATATTTATGTCTTTGCCCTCAATCATAACCCTTACTAATGGCTCGGTTCCTGAAGGTCTAATAAGAACTCTGCCGTTTCCTGAAAATTCAGCTTCTATTTTTTGAATTTCTGAATTTATTTCAGGATTTTCGGTATAGGCATTTTTGTTTTCGTTTTTAACCTTAGCATTAATTAAAACCTGAGGAAGTATTTCCATAACAGATGCAAGTTCAGAAACTTTTTTGCCTGATTTTTTCACAACAGATAATAACTGAAGCGCAGTAACAAGTCCATCACCTGTAGTGTTATGCTCAAGTATAATTATATGGCCAGACTGTTCGCCACCGATGGAATAGTGGTTTTTATACATTTCTTCCAAAACATATCTATCGCCGACCTTTGTCTTTTTTACATCAAGACCTTTTTCGTCAGCCATTATAAATAAACCTAAATTACTCATAACAGTTGCAACAATAACATTATCATTAAGTTTGCCCTGTTCTTTCATATCAAGTGCACATATTGCCATAATTTTGTCGCCGTCAACAAGTACACCGTTTTCATCTGTTGCAAGAACTCTGTCAGCATCTCCATCAAAAGCAATACCTATATCGGCATTAGTTTTTTTGACATAATCTGAAAGTTGTTCAATGTGTGTAGAACCGCAATTTGCATTAATATTTGTTCCGTTGGGGTTGTTATTTATAACAAATACAGTTGCCCCCAAATCTTCAAGAACTTTTTTTGCAGTAACGGAGGATGCACCATTTGCACAATCCACAGCAATTTTCATACCATTTAAGGCTGTTGATATTGTAGATTTTGCAAAATTTCTGTAATCATCTACCGCATCGTTTTTATAGGCAACCCTGCCTATTTTTTCATCGGTTACAAGCTGGATTTTTTCGGAGTTGTCAAGAATCAGTGATTCGATTTTTTCTTCAATTTCATCACTAAGTTTGAATCCTTTGTTGTTAAAAAATTTAATTCCGTTATATTCCATCGGGTTGTGTGATGCAGAGATTACAATGCCGGCATCTGCCTTGTATAATCTCGTTAAATACGCAACCGCTGGAGTGGGTATAACGCCAACAAGAATTACTTCTGCCCCTACAGAACATAGACCTGCAGCAAGGGCTGATTCTAACATATCACCGGAAATTCGAGTATCTTTACCGATTATGACCTTGGGCTTTTTTGCTTGTTCTGCAAGTACATAAGCACCTGCCTGGCCAAGTTTGAAAGCAAGATCAACAGTTAGTTCTTTATTTGCAACACCACGTACTCCGTCTGTTCCAAATAATCTACCCATGTCTATCACTCCTTATTAAATTTTCCATTGTATTATAGCACATAAATTTTATTTTATCAATATTTAATATTTCAACTCATAAAATATAGTGGGGTGATATAGTGGAGAGGTTTATAAAATTAAGAAATAAAGAAGTAATAAATTTATATGATGGCGTAAGAATGGGCTATGTCTATGATGTTGAGCTTGACCCATTAACTGGTTTTATTAATGCAATTATAATTCCACGAAAAACAAGTTTTTTCGGATTGTTTTGTCATAATGAAGAATACATAATTCCTTGGTCAAAAATAACAAAAATAGGAGATGATATAATTTTTGTAGAATTTTGTTTGTAATTTTGGAAAATATGTGTTATAATATTAAAAAAGATACAAAATGTAGTGTTTTTTGTATCTGTTTCCAAAATTTAAAACGGATGGTGATAGTTATGCGTTGTGTATTTTGCGGACATATTGAAAGTAAGGTAATTGATTCAAGATCAGCTGATGATGGAAGTTCAATCAGAAGAAGAAGAGAGTGTCTTGAATGCGGTAAAAGATTTACAACTTATGAAAAAGTTGAAAGTATTCCATTGATTGTTGTAAAAAAAGATAAAACCAGACAACAATTTGACAGACAAAAGCTTTTAAACGGCTTGCTTCGCGCCTGTGAAAAAAGACC